>JADIMQ010000017.1 GCA_017694655.1 Candidatus Cryptobacteroides merdigallinarum | reverse complement strand
CAGCAGCTCTTTCCTGAGCTTCAGCGTCGCCTTCGGGGTGCTGCTCTCGATAAGCAAGCTCGCCAAGAAGAACATGGACGCCAGGATTGCGGAAATGCAGGCCGAACAGGAGGCCGCGGCAGCCGCCCGGGAGCAGGAGGAGGCCCTTGATGAGGACGGGCCCCGGGAAGAGGAAGAGGAGGAATACGGCGGCCGGACCGGAGACACCTTGACATAAAATTGAGGAGCAGGCGCACAGCCTGCGCATCCTTTCCGGAAATTTTACAGACACAGCTATGGAAAAGAAAGCATTACGGGTAATAATCAGCGGAGGGGGCACGGGAGGACACATCTTCCCGGCCCTTTCCATCGCGGGAAAGCTGAAGGACATCAACCCCGGCACCGAGATACTTTTCGTCGGGGCCGAGGGCAGGATGGAAATGGAAAAGGTCCCGGCGGCAGGATACAGGATAATAGGGCTGCCCGTGGCCGGGCTGCAGAGGAGGCTGGCCCTGTCTAACCTCGCCCTGCCCTTCAAGATAGCCAGAAGCCTGAAGATGGCAGGAAAGATCATCGACGAATTCCGGCCGGACATAGCCGTAGGGGTGGGAGGCTACGCCAGCGCTCCCCTCCTGTGGTCCGCCGCGAACAGGAAGATACCGACCCTCATCCAGGAACAGAACGGGTTCGCCGGGCTGGCAAACAAGATCCTCGGGAAAAGGGCCGGGAAAATATGCGTCGCCTACGAAGGCATGGAAAGGTTCTTCCCCGCCGGCAGGATAGTCCTTACCGGAAACCCGATAAGGAAAGAGATAGTCCCGGCGACGGAGCAGATGAAAAGGGAGGCCCTGGCATACTACGGGCTCGACCCGGGGAAGAAGCACATCTTCATAGTCGGGGGAAGCCTCGGGAGCCGGACACTCAACGATTCGGTGATGGAATGGGTCAAGGGCGGCTGCCCGTCCGGAGAGGACCTGGAGCTGATATGGCAGTGCGGCAGCTACTACAAGGCAAGCACGGACGCTTTCGCCGCCGAGGCCGGGGACAGGATGCGCTTCATCCACCACTACGACTTCATAAAGAGGATGGACCTGGCCTACGCCGCCGCGGACGTGGTTATCTCGCGCTCCGGGGCAAGCTCGGTGTCGGAGTTGTGCGTCGCAGGAAAAGCTGTTATCTTTGTACCTTCCCCGAACGTCACCGAAGACCACCAGACCCACAATGCAATGGCGCTTGTCCGCAAGGGCGCGGCCATGCTCGTCAGGGACGCCGATGCGCGCGGGACCCTGATGCAGACCGCCTGCAGCCTCGTGGCAGACGCCGGCAGGAGGAAGGAGATGGAGGAGAACATACTGAAGATGGGCAGGAGGGACGCCGCGGACAGGATTGCGGAAGAGATTTACAGCCTGGCCTGCCAGGACCCGGAAAAACGGAACTGACAATGAAAAAGTACGACGACATATATTTCATAGGCATAGGCGGCATAGGGATGAGCGCCATTGCCAGATATTTCAAGTTCAAGGGATATAATGTGTCCGGCTACGACAGGACCCCGTCGGACCTGACGGCAGGGCTCGAGCGCGAGGGCATACGGGTACATTACGAGGACGACATCACCCGCATCCCGCCGGACCCGGGCAGGACACTTGTGGTCTACACCCCGGCCATCCCGCACGACATGGGCGAGCTCGTCTACGTGCAGGAGCACGGGTACAGGGTCCTGAAACGCTCCCGGATCCTCGGGGAGATAACCGAGGGACAGAGATGCCTCGCGGTGGCAGGCACCCACGGGAAGACAACCACCAGCACCCTCCTCGCCCACATCTTCGAGAGCAGCGGGGAAGGCTGTTCCGCCTTCCTGGGAGGCATATCCAGGAACTACGGGACCAATTTCCTTACATCCGGCAATGACGTGGTGGTGGCCGAGGCGGACGAGTTCGACCGTTCCTTCCTGCAGCTCTACCCGGAGACGGCGGTCATAACGGCGATGGACGCCGACCACCTCGACATATACTCCGACCTCGGGCACGTGAAGGAGGCCTTCAAGGCCTTCGCCTCGCAGGTGGGACGTACACTGATAATAAAGCACGGGCTCGACATCGCCCCCGGAGACACCGGGGCAGCGATCCGGACCTATTCCTTCGACTGCCCGGACGCGGACTTCTTCGCCTCCGGCATAAGGAAAGACGAGTGCGGCTATTTCACCTTCGACCTGCACCACCCGGGAGGGACAGTGGAAGGCTGCAGGGTGGGGGTACCTGGCTGGGTCAACGTGGAGAACGGGATAGCGGCCGCGGCCATAGCCCTGGACTACGGGCTTGCGCCGGACAAGATAAGGGAAGCCCTCGCCACCTTCGCGGGAGTAAGGCGCCGCTTCGACATCCACTACAACCGGCCGGGCCATGCCTACATGGACGACTATGCCCACCATCCGGCGGAAATAGCGGCAGCCATAAGCTCCATAAGGGACATTTTCCCGGGCAGGAAGCTCACCGCGGTATTCCAGCCTCACCTCTACACGAGGACGAGGGACTTTGCCGACGACTTCGCGGAGTCGCTCGGGATGGCCGACAGGCTGATACTCCTGGGCATCTACCCGGCAAGGGAGGAGCCTATACCGGGGGTGACCTCCAGGATAATCTTCGACAAGGTTAAGACCTCCTCCAAGGTACTCATCGGCAAGGAGGAGCTTATGGAAACCCTTGAGAAGGAAGAAATAGACATACTTGTCACATTCGGGGCCGGGGACATAGACAGGTTCACCGGGCCGGTGACGGAAATGATGAAAAGACGCTACGGGAAATGAAAGGCACGGGCAACATACTCGGTACGGTGCTCTCGGCGGCGGTGGTACTGCTCATACTGCTGTGCCTCGCCGTATCCGCAGGCATAGGCAGGAGCATACGGGAGGACACCCTCTGCTCCGGCATAGCCGTGACCATCCGGGACAGTTCCGAGAACAGGTTCGTGTCGGAAGCCGACATAAAGGAATACATAGCCGGGGAATACGGGAAGACCGAGGGAGTGCCCGCTGCGGACATCGACCTGAAGAAGATAGAGGCCATACTCGACTCCAGGAGCGCAGTCCTCAAGAGCGAGGCCTGGTGCACCAGGGACGGGCTGCTGAACATATCCATAACGCAGCGCAGGCCGATAATGAGGTTCCAGAAGAAGGGCACCGGCTTCTATGCGGACGCGGACGGGTACATCTTCCCCATGAAGGAAGGCCGGTCCAGCTACGTGGTCGTGATAGACGGGAACATCCCCCTGGACCTGGGCAGCGCGGGCCGCGGAAAGGCCACTGCCGGGAAGGAAAGGGTGTGGCTCGACAGGATGACGGCACTGGTGACATACATGGAAAGGCACAAGGTCTGGGCGGAGGACATCGTACAGATACACGTGAAGGGGAACGGGGACCTCGTGCTGATACCGCGGGAAGGGAAGGAAAGGTTCCTCTTCGGCAAGCCGGTGTCCGTGGAGGAGAAATTCAACCTCATGGAGCATTACTACACGGGCGTAGTCCCTGCCATGGGAAAGGACAGGTACACGAGCGTGGACGTAAGGTACAGGGGGCAGATAATATGCAGATAAAACAACGATATATGGAAGACAGACACATTGTGGCCATTGATCTGGGGTCATACAAAGTGGCCCTGACCGTCGCCAGGATCAACGAAGATGACATACAGGTGATCTACTACAAGGAAGCCCGTTCCGCAGGTATCCGGAACAGCTACGTGTTCAACTCCATGCAGGTGACAAGGCCCCTGAAAGAGCTGGTCGCCGATGCGGAGAAAGAGCTGAACATCAAGATCACGCAGGCAGTGGTGGGCATGCCGAAATACCGGGTAAGGCAGGAGACGAGGCAGGCGCAGATGGAGCTGGACCCCGAGGAATGCATCACTCATGAGGACGTGAACAGCCTGAAGGCCGACGCCCTCGAGAACTACCCGCTCGACGACCCCCGGAGCGAGGAGGTATTCGGGGCCGTTGCCCAGTCCTTCTCCACCGGGGAGGAATTCCAGTTTGTGGAGGACCAGATCATAGGGATACCGAGCGAGGTGCTGGAAGGCAACTTCAAGGTATTCATCGGGAAGAAGAGCGCCCTGCACGCCATAGACGTGGCCTTCAACAACCTGAAGATAGGCATCGCCAAGAAGTATTTCACCCCTGACGCAGTGGCCAGGGCCGTGCTCAATCCCTCGGAGATGGAGAACGGGGTGGCCCTGATTGACTTCGGGGGCGGGGTGACCTCCGTGTCCATATACTACGGCAGCATCATGCGCCACTATGCCTCGATACCGTTCGGGGGCGCCTCCATAACCTCGGACATAAGGACCGAATGCCTGATATCGGACAGCCTCGCCGAGAACATTAAGCTGGCTTTCGGGGCCTGCATGCCGGACAAGCTGCAGAACCTCAGCGAGAAAGTCATCCAGATAAACAGCGGGAACGCCTCCCCGAACAAGCAGCTTCCGGTAAAGTACCTGTCCGAAGTCATCACCTACAGGGTGAAGGAAATAATCGAGGCCATACTCTACGAGATAGAGAAAAGCGGTTTCGCGGACAACCTGAGGAACGGCATAGTGCTCACCGGAGGGGTGGCGAACCTTGCAAACTGCGCGAACTACATAAAGGAGATTTCCGGATATAACGTCAGGGCGGGCTATCCCCGCCACCTGTTCTCCGCCACGGGCTGCGACGGGGTCTACGAGACCGACGCCGCCGTGAGCATAGGCCTGGTGCTGGCCGCCAAGACAGACCGGATAAGGGACTGCATCCTGGGAGAGAACATGGTGGACATCGGGGGCGAGGTTACCTTCGGCAACCCTTCTGCCGGGGACACGGAAAAGCCGCAGGAGGAGGAGACCCCGGACAAGGGCCCAGGTGAGGACACCGGAGAGGCAGCGGCCGGACAGGCCGGCAACGGGGAGCTTTTCGGGCCAGGGGAAATAGAGGAGATCGAGAAGCCGGAAAGCCACGGGCATCACGGCGGCAAGGGGAAAGGGACCGGCAAGGGACCTAAAGAGCCTATAAAGCCGATACGCTGGCTGAAGACCCTGTTCGACGAGATATCGAACGAGAAACCATAAAAAAACAACGGATATGAGCGACATATTACCTACGGACTGGACTCCAGGGAACTCCATAATAAAAGTCATAGGAGTCGGGGGAGGCGGGTGCAACGCCGTGACCTACATGTACAACCAGAAAATCCAGGGGTGCGACTTCATAGTGTGCAACACCGACTCGCAGGCCCTGCAGAAAAGTTCCGTCCCTGCCAAGCTGCAGCTCGGGAAGGGGCTCGGGGCAGGGACCGACCCGGTGAAGGGGCGCAACGCCGCCATCGAGGCCGGGGACAGCATAGCATCCATGATACTCGACTCCGGGACCAGGATGCTTTTTATAACAGCCGGGATGGGAGGCGGCACCGGCACCGGTGCGGCACCGGTTATAGCGGACATGGCCAAGAAACGCGGCATCCTCACGGTGGCCGTGGTGACCCTGCCTTTCCACAACGAGGGCAACGAGTCCCTCTCGAAAGCAATCGACGGCATCCATGAACTGGAGAAATGCGTGGACAGCATGCTCATCATCAACAACGAGAAACTGTACGAGTGCTACGGGGACCTGCTTATACAGGATGCCTTCCCGAAGGCGGACGAGGTCCTGGCCACTGCTGTCCGCGGAGTGATAGAGATAATAACCACCGCGGGACACATAAACGTGGACTTCGAGGACGTCAGCAAGATGATGCGGAACAGCGGGATGGCCCTGATGGGATGCGGCCACGGGAGCGGGGAGCATAGGATCCAGGACGCCATAAAGGAGGCCCTGGAGTCTCCCCTGCTGAACGACTTCGACCTGAAGACAGCCAAGAACGTGCTCATAAACATCACCGTGGGGAAGAACGACAAGGGGCTGCTCATGAGGGAGCTGGACTCCATCAACGACAAGATCAACGAATATACCGGGAACGCGAACAACTTCAAGCGCGGGATAATCTACGACGAGAATCCCGAGACCGGGGACAAGATAAGCATCACCGTCATTGCCACAGGGTTCAGGATGAACATGCTCGGGAGTATCACAGACGTGAACCTCGGGAACCTGATAATGATAGACAACGACTTCGTGTACGACCGCAAGGCCTCGCAGACAGGAGGAGAGATAGAGCTGCCGGAGGGCCAGGGGAACATAAAGATAGGCTACAACGACAGCAGCAATGTCCGGAAATTCCACTTCGCGGAAGGAGAGGTGCCGGCACTGATAGTGGGAGAGGGGCAGAGCATCAGCGCCCTGGAGTCCGTCCCGTCCATCCGCCGCGCCCTGAAAAAAGATTCATAGAAGATACGGAGGAAATTCATATCTTTGCACCGTTTTTAAAATTGACTTTATGGAAAGAAGAACAAGGGTGCGTTTCGCGCCCTCCCCTACAGGGCCGCTGCATATCGGCGGAGTAAGGACAGCTCTTTATAACTACCTGTATGCCAAGCAGCATGGAGGGGATTTCATCATAAGGATAGAGGACACGGACTCGCAGAGGTTCGTCCCCGGGGCGGAAAAATACATAATCGAGGCACTGGACTGGTGCGGCATTGTCCCGGACGAGGGGGTGGACGCCGCCGGCAACGTTGTGGAGACCCCGTCAGAGAGGCATCCGCACGCGCCCTACAGGCAGTCCCAGAGGAGGGGAATATACCGGAAATATGCGGAGGAGCTCGTGGAGAAGGGCTTCGCCTACTACGCTTTCGACACGGCCGGGGAACTCGCCGCGAAAAGGGAGGAAATGGAGGCGGAGAAGAAGACCTTCATCTACAACCACATTACCAGGATGTCCCTGAAGAACTCCCTTTCCATGCCGGAAAGCGAGTGGAGGCCCCTGCTGGAAACCCGGACCGACTGGACCATACGCTTCAGGATGCCGGAGAACAGGGTCGTGAAGATGGACGACCTCATCCGCGGGCATATTGAAGTAAACACCGACACCCTCGACGACAAGGTGCTCTGGAAAAGGGCCGACGAGCTCCCTACCTACCACCTTGCAAACATAGTCGACGACCATCTCATGGAGATAACGGAGGTGATACGGGGAGAGGAGTGGCTGCCGTCGCTTCCCCTGCACTACCTGCTCTACGAGGCGTTCGGCTGGCAGGACAGCCAGCCCCGCTTCGCCCACCTCTCCCTGCTGCTGAAGCCGGACGGGAAAGGCAAGCTGAGCAAGAGGGACGGGGACAGGCTGGGCTTCCCGGTCTTCCCGCTGCGGTGGACCAATGCCGAAGGGGAGGTCTCGAGGGGCTACCGTGAGGACGGATATTTCCCGGAGGCATTCGTGAACATGCTCGCGATGCTGGGCTGGAACCCCGGGGACGACAGGGAGCTGTTCACCATGCCGGAGCTCATAAAGGCGTTCTCCCTGGAACGTGTCATAAAGTCCGGTGCGAAGTTCAATCCGGACAAGGCGAAGTGGTACAACAAGGAATACCTGCGGATGAAGTCCTGCGAGGAACTCACGGACCTCTTCATCCCTGTGCTCGAGAGCCACGGGATGCAGGTCGCGGAATGCCCGAAATGCGCCCTGACAGCCGGGGCAGAGATGACGGTGCAGGGGGCGGACTTCAGGAACCGCATCTTCACCAGGGACTACGTCCTGCGCATCGTGTCGCTCATAAAGGAAAGGGCCACTTTCGTGGCGGATTTCTGGGACATAGCCTCGTACCTGTTCGTGGCCCCGTCCTCGTACAATGAAAAGGATGCCGCCAAGTTCTGGAAGGAGGAGAACTACTCCCTCGCCATGCAGGCTGCCGACTTCATCCTCGCTTTCGGAGGAAAGTTCGAGAAAGAGGCCCTTGAGGGTCCTCTCGAGGAATATATCAGGTCCAACGGCTGGCCTATGGGCAAGGTGATGAACTGTCTCCGCCTGGCTCTCGTGGGGGCTTCGAGCGGACTGGGCATCGCCGACATCGTGACTCTTGTCGGGAAGGAGGAGTTTTCCAGGCGGATGGATGCCGCCAGGGAAAAGCTCGGAGGAGAGAGAGGGGGACCCAAAAGGAAATTTTCCTCTTTGAGAATTGAATATTTGGAACCGGACTCCATCAGGGGTACGAATAAAAAGAGGGCGAGTCTGACTTTTGACCCGCCCTCTCAAACGTCTTTCTCCGAAAGACGGACCGGTCAAACCCCCTGCACTCCCTATCAGAGGAATCTCGCACCTGCCCGGCTCGGTCCCTGCGGGACTTGTTAACGGGGCTTTTGGCCGGCTTGATTACTCGTCACGGACGCAGCGGACGTAGCCGCTTTCTTCCTGGCTGTTCCTATAGTTCTGGAGCATGAAGACATTCTTTTCATAACCCCAGAGGAAGCCGTCCCTGGTATCTGAATATGGCCCAGTGCCGTTCATCGAAAAGGAGGTCTGGCAGATGTAGATTTGTGGAGCGAGATTGCTGAAAGTCACAGACAACTCCTCCTCCTTAAAACTTGGCGGCCACCACGCACCTGAAGTTCTATGCCAATATGTTGCAGTTTCAGAGTATTTAGGCCATTGCTCGGGCTTCAGTCGGGTAGTCATAATAAGCAATTCCCTTTGATTCGGAATTCTATAACCGGAAGGACACGGATTATTTTCAGGATTCTGAAAAAAGGTCCAGTCATGACGATTTATCCAGTTATATCCAGTTTCATCTCTTGTATCTTCATCAGTATAAGGACCTGTATGTCCACCATTTATAGGCTCCAATATGTCCCCGTTCGTATATACATCCTTCGTCACCGAAAACCTCACGTATGGTTTGTTGGTCTCGCTCCTCTCGTTGTGCGCCGGCAGAGGAGTGGTCTCCTTGTTTGTCCTCAACGCTTTTTCGTTCATGTTGGACATGTCGAGGATGTAGGAGCCGTCATTGTTGCTTATGACGCGTATGAGCGAATCCGGCACTTGCCCCACATCATCCAGAGGCACCCCGAGGTTGCGGACGCAGCGGTAGGCATATTTGGACCCGTTGACTACAGGAGAACCGCCGTCATCATAATGGAACGAGCCTCTCGACGCTCCCTCTTCTGCCCAAAGCACCCATGGTGCTCCTTTACCTTCATTATCGCCTGAATTATACGAGCTCGAGGTATAGTGCCAATAGACACTGCTGCCTCCTGGCCTGTCTGCGGCATTGCGGGGATAGAGCCTCGAGGCCTCGTCGAGGGCAGACTCACCGAGATAGATGTCCACCAGCTGGTCTATGGACGCAAGATACCAGCGTACCTCATTGTCATCCACATTATTGTCACCGTTCAGGTCCCTGTTCCTCAACATGCAGGCGTATGCAGCCTTTTCATAGCCATACTGCAGGCCATACTGCACCTCGGTGTCGACAATATCGCTCCATTTCTTGCCGCTGACCCATTTCATCATGTTGGCACGCCCGTTCCTCTGGTCGTCTCCAAGACTCACATCTCCCGGCTCAAGACGTCCGGCCTTGTCGCTTCCGTCGACAACCTCCATCCGGCTTTCAAGTCCCCAGGCCTTGGAGAGGGTCGTACTGTTCACGTTGTAGACAGTCCTGACAGGGCTCTGCGTGAAAGTATAGAGGGAGTTCACCACGCTGGAATTCCCGTCCGGGCTGTAGACAATATCCTTGTCCGTGCCGCTCCCGTCGGAGAACGGGATTATGATATGCATCTGCCTGTTGTCCTTGTCGGTGCTGTTCTTCCATAAATTGAGGTCCGTAACTCCCGTAACGGGGTCCTCGGCATAGACATTCTCATCCACGAAAGCCGTGATGCAGACATGGCGGTTGTCGGCAGGGACATTGTCCGGGACAAGTTCCGACATTTCCGGGTCCGAAGCCTTCACATGCTTGAGATATCTTATGAGTTGGTCTATGTCCATAAGCGCCTTACCGTCAAATGAAGCCGCCTCAACATCCGTATCCTCTCTGTAAGCCTGGTCTCCAGGATACTTCAGATACACACCGTGGCCCGTGCCGTACTTCTTGTTTATGGCGAACTTTATCCACCTGTAGTCCTCGACACCGTCGAAAGAAGTGCTGCCGATGGCATGTATCCCGGAACTGAATTCGGTCTTCACGCCCCACGTCATCTGGTCCGATACCTTATCCGGAGAAATCTCAAGCAGACACCGGTCGAAATGGGAGTCGAGCTCGAAGATAGTGTTGTTGCTGTAGACCACGTCCCCCTCGTATCCGGGACGGGCCTCGTTGTCCCCGTCCGCATTTGTCACCTCCACGACGATGTTGTCGATTCCCCTTATCTTTACATTGTATTTGTAATGCCCGTTCCTCCTGGTGTCGTAGTCGTTGGCATTGACTGTCTGATAGCCGAGATGGATTATGAACCTGACATCGGCGTTGACGTTGTATTTCTCCTTGTCGATGTAGGAAAGGTGGCCCGTAAGGACAAGATAGGTGGAGAAGTCGTCGGCATATTTGAAATCGGTGTTCTCATATACCTGCCCAGGCTTTCCGTTGGCGGAGCCGTCAACCGGGGAGGTGTTGCTGTCGTCACGCAGGGCGTACGCCTTGGAAGCGTCAGTTTCCGTGATTTCAGTCTTGTATCTTTTGCGGTTTTCCGGCATGTAGAACACGAAACTGCCGCCTGTATAGTACTTGGTGTTGTCGCTTTCGCTGACGGTTATCTCCTCGAAAGGACGGTCCTGTACCGAGAAATAATCTTCCGCCTTGTCCTCCACAATGCGTCCGGCATCCCAGTCCCTGCCGTCCGGATCGGCCCACGGCCCCTCAATCCCGGCCACCGAGTACGGCAGGAGCAGAGATTTTTCAGGGACATTCACCACGCTCCATGTCTTGGGCTCGAATGAGAATTCCGTCCAGAGAGGGTCAGCCTTCTCGGAGGTTACTATGACTTCGACCTTGGCATCGGCCCGTCTCAGCTGCAGGGTACAGTCCAAAGTGGCCGAGCCCTCCGCATTCCCGACTATATCTATTGACTGGCTGCCGTCCGGCCCGTAGGCGAAACCGGTCATAAGGAAGAGCGCACCCCGTTCCACTGAAGGGGAGACATCGACCACGAGGGATTCAAGTCCGGAGAGAGTCGTCACCGCGTCGAGGTCCGCGGCGTCTATGTCGTAAGCCGTGCGCGTCGTTTCAGTAGTGAGGTTCGCGACTGCGGCTATCCTTGCCCCGACCGCAGTCTTTGTCTTTATCGAGACAGTGCCGTACACCCCGGATGTACCTTTTTCCGGGTCCGGAGTCCCGTCCTCCCTTACGTTAAGTCCGTTGGAGGGGGTAAAGAAACTTGTCCCGTCCAGGTCTATCCTGTTGCCGGAGGCGTCGAAAATGAGGATATACATATTCTCCACCCGGTTTTCATAAACTTTGTCCTGTGCCGCACGAGTCATGACCTTTTCCCCCTCGACGGAGAATTTCAGGGTGGCGGCAACGGGCAGGCCCTCCTCCACTCCACTGTCCCTCAACAGAATATCCTCCTTCACGCAGCCGCCAGCAACGGCCGCGAGAACTGACAACGCCATTAAAAATATCTTCCTCATTCCTGTCTCCTTTATTCGAAATCCGGCACATCAATGCCATACTCGTCCCAGGCCATGACATCGAATCTGATGCTTACATCCGTTTCCGACGTAATCCTCGCCCTGATGTTGACCTGTGTGTTCGCCCTGAAAAAGGTGTGTCCCTCCCCGAAGGTCCTCGGGTCCTGAAGATTCGTCAGGACGGTTCCCGATTCATTCCTCACATTGAGGGAAACCGTGTACGGATTTTCCCCGGTCACGCCCCTGAAAGCGTAGGTCGGGTATATGTAGGCCCTGTAAATGCCCTCGGAGCCATCGCTGCCGAGAGGCCCCACCTTGATGGCTATGGACTCTCCGCCGGGAACCGCCGTCCCGAATGCGAAATCACTGTAATTTATGTCTGACGGGACATCCAGATTTTGCGTCGGGAACACATAGAGCCTGTCTCCCGAAAACTTTCCGTAGGAAACGCCTTCGAGGGTAAGGGTGGAAGACGTGGCGTTTTCCACGGTGAGGTTCAGTTTGACCGCCAGCCGTCTCATTTCAATGTTTATCGGTCCCATCCCTTCCCGGACATTGACACCGGTCCTGTGCCCGCTTATCGGCAGTCCGCAAGTCCGGATGCCTGCCTCCGGCTGCGGAAAATATTCATTGTCCATATCGACCATGACGAGTTTCGGGGAATTTTCCAGTTCCGCCGTTATGGTTTCATTGTTGTAGAACTTTCCGAGGCTTTCCTCGTTGCCTATGCAGTAGATGCCTGCCTGTCCAACCGGGACGTCAGGGATGGTCACCGTCCCGTACTGGAGCACCGGGGAGGATGCGGAACTCCCGTTATCGGCAGTGAATTTCTCGTTGTAGATAATTTTGAAGCCGTCCTGTCCCGGGGTCCCCTGCGAGACTATTATCCTCAGGGTCCGGAGCCCCTCGCTTTCCAGGAGTTCAGGGTCCGATGCCTTTGTAAGCGCAAGTTCCGCAGGCTTCCCGTCCAGAGCGAGATTGAGCACAAGGTCTGCCGTACCGCCGTCTGACATCTCCACGACAGTCTTTTCGCAGCCCGCCGCAAGCAGCAGGAGAGGAAGCAGATATTTCCAGAAAAACCTGTTCATGTCACTTACCATTCCACCGATGTGTCCACTACTGTCCAGTCAGCGACCGTCACTCCGAGGGAGACATCTTCCATGTTGAATTTCAATGTATAACGATACGACTTCCCTTCTTCCCAGTCGGTCGCCTCCGGCAGGGTGAATGTCCTGTCCCGGGTCTCTCCATCCGAAGTGTAGTTCACTTTCAGGGTGATGGATGACGTCACGTCCTGTGGAATGAGCAGCAGGTCTTCCTTGAAGAGGGGCGTCGGGGTACCGGCTGCGACAGTAAGGCCGGATGCCGTGAAGCTGCCCGGAGGCGTGTGCTCCCCGAAAGGCGTTACGACCCATTTGTCGTCCGTTTCATAGTTATAGGTGCCGTAGACTCCCATCCCGGAAAATTCCACGGAGTTCAGGGTGACCTCCCCGCTTCCGGCGACTGCCTCCACCCTTATCCTGGAAAGCAGGTGGGAGAAAAGCAGGGTCACCGGCGAAGTGTCTGGAGCCGCGCTGTCGAATGTCCTCGTATATACCGCAGTCATGAGGTCGTGCTCCCCCGAGCTGCCGTCGTAGTACACTATCTCGAATTCATCCGCAGTCCCCTGCTCCTTGTCTACCTCCAGGACGACGTTGATTACATTGTCCGGGAGACCGTACGGATGGAATGCCCCGAAAAGGTGGGGGCCGTCCGTCCATTTGCAAAGATTGTCATATACCCACGAGCCGCCGGAAAGGTAAACCCGTTCCCCGGCCAGGACTGGTGAGGTATCCTTAAAGAGCCACACCCCGAACTCGCTGATGCCGGATGCGTCATCCACGGCAGCACGTGACACGGCAGTGGAGAAACTGATGTAGGCGCTGCCGCCGGGCTGTACGCTGACGGCAGTCTTCGTGCACGCCGCTGCCGCAAATGCAGCAATGGCGAGAGCTGTACGGAGTATGGTCCTTTTTGTCATTCCTTTATCTTGATATTGTGCCAGGCGGGCAGGCGTCCTCCACGCTTATTGCGCGCAGGGCCGTCTGCGGCCGCCTGACTGGATGCTGCTATCAGTCGATGTCTGCGTCGACGTCGGTGTATCCACCCCACTCGTCCACTTCAGGTTCAGAGAACTCAATGTAGTCAAGGTCACCAGGAGTGATGGTTGCAACGTAGTTATACCTGTTCCCAGGTGTCCAGTTCTGGGCTGAAATAGTGGATTTCAGCGTCACTGCAGGGTCACCGTTCACTACTACATCGAAAGACACATTGATTGTGGCATTATTCTGAGGAATTACCACGAATTCGTCGGAAACCGCAGGGGTGGAATTGGTTGCAAAAGCATCCCACTCATTGTCGGTAAACGCCACGGCAGGATCTTCCGCAGCCTGGTTGGTCCATGCAATATTTCCGCCCTGCGTCAGGGATACGTCACCCTTGGTGCTTATTCCCTCTACCTTGAAGTTGGAAATGGTGACAGGATATTTGTCGGCAAAACCGCTCTTCAGGGTGAACTTTATCATCGAGAGAGCATGCTTGAATGAGAATTTCACCGGCTCATTGGCATCGGCCAAAGTCTGCGATGAAGTCGCCATAAGCAGGTCCCTCTGATATCCGTCGTTCGAAGTGTAGCCGGTAATTGTCAGCGTATGGCTGGCATAATCGAAGGAAGCCGTACCTTTGCCGGACGGAAGGCCGCTCTCATCCTTTACCGCATAGGCTGCAAACTTGTAGGTCTTGCCTAATTCCCATTTCTTGAGGTTGTCATAGACCCACGAGTCGTTGCTCTGATAAACTTTTTCGCCTGCAAAAACTACGGTTGAGGCATCGGTGTTCGCATAAGCGAAGAACTGAGGAGGCAATTTCGATGCGCCGTACTGGTCATCGGCAGGAAGTCCGGCCTTTGTAGGATTGCCCACAAATGCATTGCCGAAGCCTATCAGGTTCCCGTCGGAAACCGACACCACCTCGGTCTTGGCGCAGGCTGACAGCAATACAGCCAGAGCGCCTGCAATCAAATAAAATTTTTTCATGTACTTATAATTTAAGTGTAAATATAAATTGTCCCTGAAGTCTATCCCGCCGTCCGGCAGAAGGTCAGTCCACGGGAATCTCCACATCTTCATAGTCTCCCCAGCCGTCCACATCCACATCGAAGCCGCCCCCGAGTTCGGAGCCTTCCTCGTCAGTTATCACAAGGCCGTCGACCAGTATCACTCCTCCCCTCGGCTGGGAAACCATCTGGGCAGTCACATCAGTCTTGAAAGACTTGACATTTCCGTTGCGCAGTTCCACGTCAAGGGTCAGGAAGCATTCCCCGTCAGGCGTCCAGGTCACACCGCCGACATAGCCCGGTACCCCGAAGGACAGGACCTTAGCCTCCACCCGGTCCGCCAGGACAGAGCAGTCTTCCTCGTTGAACAGAACGGTGATGACGTCTTCCGAAGAGCTCCCGTCCTTCAGATACACCTCCGCAGCCATTCCCGACAATGCGCCCCTTGCCTGTCTTATATATTGGGCACCGCTGCTGAAGCCGCACCTTATATAGTATGTGAACACCACAGGCTGCATCCTTGCATCCAGTATATCAGCTTCCAGTTTCCTTTCCCCGTACCAGCTTTCCACATAGTGGCTGTAGAGCATGTCAGGGGCGTTGACGGTAATCTCGTCCTTGTGCTCCTCGCTGTACGGCACCCTTGTCCGCGTCCTCGTGGTAACCGTGGCGGTCGCAGTGGACCCGAGGTCATTGAACAGGAGGTATTCCGTATCGTTGTTGTACATCAGAAGCGAATGTTCTCCTTCGGACATCCTGACAAGGAAGCCTTCCGGTGCGCCGTTCACCTCTTCATATTTCCCGTCAGGATTGTAGACCAGGACTTTGAGCCCTCCCGGAACAGCCGGGCGCAGAAGGTCGTAGCCGGTATTGAAGCCGTAGGTCTGCCATGTATCTTCCCATGCGCAGCCGCAGTCGAGTTCCCACTCCTGCTCGTAGGCGGCCCTGATGTCGGCCTTCACGCTCATGGAATGCTCCCAATGGTTGTAGCACAGTTCCTTGCGGCAGGAAGAAAGCAGCAGCGTAGCCATTGCCGCACAAGCGAGCAGTATCCAAAGTCCTGTCCTTCTCATAGTCCTGCCCTCCTTTTTTCTGCCGGGGTATCCCCGATACGCCATACCAGCCCGAGCTTCAGTTTCACAGGACCCCAGTAGGAGGTCCGGCTCGACTGCTGGTAAACATAGTGCCCGTCCTGCGGCAGGTATTCTTCATATCCGGTCTGCAGGAATCCGAGGCCTATGCCGGCCTCCAGCGAAAGTTTCCTTGCTATCGGGAACATGTAGCCGTAGCTGAGACCCGCCGCCCAGTATTCTCCCTGGTAGCCGCGTCCGCCTTTCCACTCGAGGTCATAGAGCCCGAGCATGCCGAACGCCCCAATATAGTGCCCGTGCCAGCGGCTCTTCTGCCCGAACCACCGGCGCACTTCCGGACTCAGCAGGTCCAGCTGATAGAAATTGTCCTTTTTGTAACTCGACCACCAGGCGACGGCCCCTTCGAGGTTCAGGGACCATTTGTAGCCTAACGGTATCTCCACTTCGAGAGAAGGGAATCCGACAGCGTCGTAGAGCAGATTTGTCTTGATATTGAATTTCAGCGGATTGCGGAAACGCATCTCCTTGGTTCCGGCCGGCTGTCCGGCATACCGGTCCTCTTTGGCGGCATCCGCGCCGTATCCTGCTTTTTCCGTGGCATCAGGTTTTTCCGCAACTCCGGCAGCCGCAGGCCTGAGGGGAGCCGTATGTATTGTCCCGACAGGGATTTCATGACATATCTTCCCTCCTGTCATGCCTTCAAGCCGCGGAAGCGGGTCCTTTTCCAGGCGTGCGATGCTGTCCTGACTTGTACCCCGGGCCCCGGCACTTCCGGTATCCTTTTCCAGGGACTCGACATAGAGAAGGGCCACGAGGTCGCCGCAACCGCCTGTGTACACGGTGTCCGGCCGGATGCTGTTCTCGGTCCTGAACCATTCCTCCTTCATCCCGGAATGGACTATGTACCACGATTTCACCTGGTTGCTCCTGTTCCTGGCGGAAGCCCTGTTGCGGGCGTCGGAGTCCCAGGACGTGCAGTAGCCGCGTATCTTCACGACGGCCTCTCCCGAAGATATCCTCCCGAGATTTGCGGCTATGAGCGAGTCTGCCTTCCTTATTGCATGGCTGTTTTCACGGTAGTCGTAATAGAACATGAGCCTGCCCGGCACGAAGCGGAACAGGATTGCGCCTTCCGCCACCTCTGTACGGGCGTCAGGTCCGTATGATGCATAGGTTGCCGTACAAGCCAGGAAAGATACAAGAAAGACACACACCATCTTTTCTTTCAAGGCTGGCAGTTTTAATAGTTTTCCACTCATTTCGACACACCAAAAATTGAAAAATTCAATTTTGAGCCGCAAATATAATAAATATCACCCCCCCCCCACGAAATTTTTTAGCTTTTTTTTTACCATTTTTTTTAGGATTGCAGGTCCGGACATACCGGAAAGAGCCGGAAAATCCGGCGTATCTCATTGTATTTTGTCCAGTTATGAAAACTATTTGTCATAAAATCTAAAATCGGGGAGAAAATAAATAATTTCCTTTGCGGCAAAGAAAATATGGCGCAATTACGGTTCCGTCCTGCACGGACAACGTCTGCAAAAATTGAATGTCCTTACCGGAGACGGTATTCCTCCAGACGACAGATACCGTAAGGCAGCTGACAAAACAATAAATTTATACGATGAAAAAAAGAATACTGCTGCTGGCGGGACTTGTTTTTTCTTCCATGTCCATAATCGCACAGGACAGAATCCAGACAGACACCATCGGGGTGAAGGTTTATTTCCGCCAAGGTTATTCTATATTCGAACCTGACTTCCGCGAAAACGGCATCCGCCTCGGGAAATTCGCGGAACAGCTGGAGAAGGCAGGGGCTGATTCCCTTGTAAAGATAGGCACAATACATATCGTCGGTGCCGCTTCCCCTGAAGGAATTGCGAAGATGAACCAGAGGCTGTCGGAAAAACGCGCCGAGACCCTCATTGCCTGGCTCCGGCAGAACCTGCCTCTGCCTGACTCAAGTTTCAGCAAGGAAGGCATTGGCGTGGACTGGAAAGGGCTGACGCGCCTCGTCGAAAATTCCGAGATGCCATACAGGGAGGAGGTCCTCGACATACTGTACAACACCCCCGAATGGGTCATACGCAACGGGGTCGTGGTGGACGGCCGACAGAGGCAGCTGGGGATGCTGCACGGAGGACAGGCATGGTGGTACATGGAGAAGCACTTTTTCCCGGAGCTCCGCAGCTCGGCCATGGAAATTTACTGTGAGATAACCGTACCTGCACCGGCCCCGGTTCCGGAAGAAGTGCTGCCGGAGCCGGACACCACAGGACTGGCCGGGGTGCCTGCCGTCCCGGCGGATACCCTGCAGGCCCCGGACACTACGGCGGCACAGGAACCGGCAGCCGTGACAGAGCCTGAACCGGCCCCGGTGGCGGAGACCCCGTCCGTACGGAAGCCGTTCTACATGGCACTCAAGACAAACATGCTCTACGACGCGGCCCTCGTCCCTAATGCCGGAGTGGAATTCCATATTGCAGACGGCTGGAGCATAGGCGCGAACTGGATGTACGCCTGGTGGAAGAGCGACAGGCACGCCCGCTACTGGCGCACATACGGCGGAGACCTCGCGGTAAGGAAATATTTCGGGAAGAAAGCGGAGGAAAAGCCGCTGCAGGGACATCACCTCGGGGTATACGGGCAAATGCTGACTTACGATTTCGAGCTCGGCGGACGAGGCTATCTGGGTGACAGGTGGAGCTGGGGAGCCGGCATAGAGTACGGGTATTCTCTTCCGGTCGCCCGCAGGATAAACATCGACTTCTCCCTTGGCCTGGGTTATCTCGGAGGAGAGTACAAGGAATACCTGCCTATGGACGGGCACTATGTATGGCAGGCGACCAGGAACAGGCACTGGGTCGGGCCTACGAAGGCGGAAATAACGTTCGTGTGGCTTCTCGGCTACGGAAACACCAACCCTGACAAAGAAAAAGGAGGAAGGAGATGACAACCAACCCATTCAATACGGTACTGCGCACGGCGGCGGCAGCCTCCATAGTGCTGCTTTCGTCCTGCCAGCACAAGGAACTGTGCTACAATCACCTGCACACCACTCCTGTAGATATAGTATTCGACTGGAGGAATGCTCCCGGTGCGGAGCCCGACGGGATGCTCCTGTACTTCTTCCCCGAGGAAGGAGGCGCGCCGGTAAAGTTCGCCCTGGGCGGACATGAGGGCGGGAGGATAGAGATCCCCGACGGCACCTACAAGGTAATATGCGTGAACAGCGACAGCGAGACGGCCCAGTTCCGGGGCACGGACTCCTTCGGCACGTTCGAGATATTCACCCGGGAGGCGTCTGTCCTCGAGGGACTGAAGATAAATGCCCCGACCAAAGGTCCCATAGTGGAGGGCACGGAAGACCAGGCGGTGAGCCTTACCCCGGACATGATATACGGAGGCACGCTCACCGGGGCCACTGTCCCGTTCGGGAGGGAGCCCGTCACGCTCACGATGTACCCGGACAAGGTAGTCAAGGACTACAGTTTCGAGATTCTGGATGTCGAGAATATGGAATATGCCACTACCACCGGGGCATCCCTCTCCGGGATGAGCGGAAGCTACATGGCCGGCGGGGAGTGCTGTTCCCCGGGGCTTCACACGGTCCCATTCGAGGCCGTACAGTCCGGGACAGACAGGCTTGAGGGGAGCTTCCATGTATTCGGGCACTGTCCCGACGGCGCGGCTTCTGCGCAGCACATCTTCGCCCTCTATGTCATCAGGAGCGACGGCAAGCAGATATACTATACATTCGACGTTACGCAGCAGGTCCATGACGCCCCGGACCAGGACAATGTCCACATAGTGATACAGGGGCTCACCCTCCCTAAACCGATAGAGGGAGGCGGAGGGATGAACCCGTCTGTCGACGGGTGGGAAGACGGTGACATATTCGATATCCCTATGTAGTTTCAGAACAGATATATTAAAATTCTCAAACAGATTCAATCATGAAAAAAATTATCTTACTTTCTTGCATGGCAGGTGCATTCCTGCTCTCGTCGTGCTCGTATGACGAAACCGTCGAGTCATACAAGGGGAACGGCATTTCGTTCAGGACCTTTACAGGGCAGGTGACAAAAGCGACCGATATCGTCGACCCTTCGAGCAGCAGCGGGACAAAACTGGACGGATTCTCCGTATATGCTTTCGGAGACGGGACAAACAACATCTACGACTTCACAGACACCTACACCAATTCCGGCACCGCGTGGGGCTGGCAAACCGGAGAACGTTACTGGCCAGGAGACGACACGAAACTCCGCTTCTATGCCTACAATGCGGATGATATGTCCTCCGGTTCCGTCACTGCCACAAACATTGCACGCAACGGGTCGAACAATGCAAACATTGATGCTACCCTGACGTACAGGCCGGCTACAACAGCCGGAGAACAGACCGACCTCCTTGTAGCATATACAGAAGGACAGAACAGCACGACAACCGGTGCCGGTCTGGAAATCAATTTCCGTCACACCCTTGCAAAAATCACCGTAAATGCAAAGAACTCCAACACGGCTGCCTACAGGGTGGAAGTCGGAGGTGTGTATCTCCGCCGATTCAAAACTGACGGGACGCTGACAATGCCGTCCACCAGCACTTCGACGGCCACACTCGCCCAGAGCAACTGGAGCTTCCCTTCTACCGAGAACACTACAGGAACCGGCGAATACAAGTCCATGTCAGCAAACGGAGGAACCAAACTTACAGACTCATACCAGACAATCAGCGGTTCAAGCTCTTCTCCTAATCCGTTCATGGTGATACCGCAAAACACGACGGCCTGGAACGAGGCCCTCGCCACAGATACAGAACAGGACAACAATGGAGCATATTTCTCAATCCTCTGCCGGATATACCAGCTCAACCCAGGCGATGACGCCCAGACCGGAGGCAAGCTGATATTTCCACGGCCAAACACCACCGGAGGAAACACAACTGCCCCTGATACGGGAGATTACGGTATGGCTTCTGTCGGCATAGGTGCCAACTGGGAACCGGGCAAACACTACACATATAACATCGAATTCTTCGGGAACAACGGCGGCGCCGGTATCACAGACCCCCAGCCGGACCCGGTAGACCCTGCGGACCCGGTAGATCCGGAAGACCCGGAAGTACCGGTAGTAGGC
>JADIMQ010000016.1 GCA_017694655.1 Candidatus Cryptobacteroides merdigallinarum | reverse complement strand
TCTCTACACTTTCTGGAACGCCCATGAGCCGTCCCCGGGGGAATACGACTTCACCGGGCAGAATGACATCGCGGAGTTCTGCCGCCTCTGCCAGGAGAACGGGATGTATGTCATCCTGCGCCCGGGCCCGTATGTATGTGCCGAATGGGAGATGGGTGGCCTCCCGTGGTGGCTGCTCCGGAAAAAGGACATACGCCTCCGGGAATCCGACCCGTATTTCCTGGAGCGGGTCGCGATATTCGAGAAGGCCCTGGCGGAGCAGGTGGGGCATCTGACGATAGCCGACGGCGGTCCTATCATCATGATACAGGTGGAGAACGAATACGGGGCCTACGGGGAGGACAAGGAATATGTCTCGGGGATAAGGGATATCATACGTGCCAATTTCGGCAATGACGTGTTGCTGTTCCAGTGCGACTGGGCTTCCAATTTCACGAAGAACGGCCTGGAAGACCTGGTCTGGACAATGAATTTCGGGGCCGGTGCGGATATAGACCGGCAATTCGCGAAGCTGAAGGAACTCCGTCCTGACAGCCCCCTGATGTGCTCCGAGTACTGGAGCGGATGGTTTGACAAATGGGGAGCCAACCACGAGACACGGTCTGCGGAGAAAATGGTAAGCGGTATCGAGGAAATGCTTTCCAAAAATATCTCGTTCAGCCTTTACATGACCCATGGAGGCACGAACTGGGGCCACTGGGCAGGGGCCAATTCACCGGGATTCGCCCCTGACGTCACTTCCTACGACTATGACGCCCCGATAAGCGAATCCGGAAACACCACTCCCAAGTACTGGGCACTGAGGGAGGTCCTTGCAGGATATTCGGAAGACGGCACCCTGCCAGAGCCCCCTGCCGGAATAGGGACGGTCAGCATTCCAGCCTTCACCTTTACTGAAGTCGCTCCCCTGTTCGACAACCTGCCAGAAGCAAAGACAGATGCCGGCATACGGACAATGGAAGAATACGGACAGGGATTCGGAAGCATACTGTACCGGACCACGCTGCCCGAAGTGAAGGCCGGGGACGTGCTTACGGTAAACGAGGCGCACGACTATGCGCAGGTGTTCATTGACGGGAAATACATTGGCAAGCTCGACCGGAGGCTGCATGAAAAGAGCCTCGTGCTGCCAGCCTGCCCTGAAGGGGCCAGGCTTGACATTCTGGTGGAAGCCATGGGACGCATCAACTTCGGCCGTGCCATAAAGGATTTCAAGGGCATTACGGAGAATGTGGAGTTGTCGACAGATTCAGGCGGCCATACTTTTGTCTGCGACCTGAAAAACTGGGAGGTGTTCAACCTTGAGGACACCTATGGCTTTTACCAGGGTATGGCATTCAGGCCCCTGCGGTTGCTGACGGACGAGGCGGGGCAGCGCATCCCGGGCTGCTACCGCGGTCATTTCAAGGTGAAGAAGCCCGGCGACACCTTCCTGGACTTCAGCACCTGGGGCAAGGGGCTGGTGTATGTGAACGGCCATGCCCTGGGCCGGATATGGTCCATCGGCCCGCAGCAGACGCTCTACGTTCCCGGATGCTGGCTGAAAAAGGGTGAGAATGAGATACTGGTCTTCGATATTGTCGGGCCTCGCGAGGCTGTGTCGCAGGGTCTGGAGGAGCCGGTCCTCGACCGGGTGAACCTGCAGGACAGTCCGTCGCAGTCCGGTGCCGGGAAGGTGGACCTGGCCGGTGCGGAACCGGTGTTCTCCGGCAGTCTTGGACGGGAGAACGGCTGGCAGGAAGTGAAGTTCGGGCAGCCGGTACGCGCCCGCTATGTCTGCATCGAAGCCCTGAACTCCCACGACGGCAAGGACCTGGCCTCTGTCGCCGAGGTTTATCTGCTCGATGAAAACGGCGGGCGGCTCTCCCGCGAGGCCTGGACAGTGGAATACGCCGACAGCGAGGACATTGCGGACTCCAACAATTCTGCCGAAAAGATATATGACCTTCAGGAGTCGACAAGCTGGAACACGAGGCCGGGAGACCCTTACCCTCACATCGTCGTGATTGATCTCGGCTCAGTCCACACCCTGACCGGCCTGCAGTGCCTCCCTCGCATGGAAAAAGGGATCCCGGGCTGCATCAGGGATTTCAGGGTGTATGCTGGCCAGGATAACTTCACTCCTCCGTCCCCATCGAAGCCGACATCTCCCCGGTAGGGTCAATCAGCTTCGTAAGCCTGTCGTTCAGGTCATCTGCAAGGTCGTTGTCTCCATTGGCCGAGTAGAGGTACTGGAGGTTCTGCAGGTATGAGAACACGCTGTTGAACTCGTCCTCGCGGTAGTCGTAGAACGACAGGAAGAAGTCGGCGGACGCCATGAGCTCTTCCGCAAAACGTCCGGCTATGTCACGCGCCTTGTCGCCCTGCCCGAGATCGTAGTACATTGATATCATTTTCAGCACCATGTATTCGTTGCTGAATCCGAGGAAAGTCATGTCGAGAGGGAAATTGTACTCGGGCACATTCTCGACGCACATATCCAGCATCTCGAGGGCGCGGTCGTCCTGCCCCTCCTCCATCAGCTTGGAGGCCGCGTTCAGGAAGAGGTTCCTCTGGGACATCACCCCGCAGAAAGTGTAGAGATTCTGGTAATCCACGAAGTAGTCGTCACGCTTCAGGGCATCCCAGCTGAAGACATTCTTCATCTTGTAGTACAGGTCATCCGTATCCGTCAGGCCCACATCGGAACTGCTCATAGGCCCCTTTATCGGCACGAGCTTGTAGGAGAAACCCTCGTACATAAGGTAGCTTTTCTGCCCGATATCCAGGTCACCGCCCATGGAAAGCATGTTGATAGGCCGGTCCCAGTTGTAGTTCGAGAGCAGGTCGAGGAGGAAAAGCTCGGGCTTCGTGATGAAGGTCTTGCTCTCCGGCATCTCGAGCACTATCTCGTCAGGGATCCTGTCGGCAAACTTCTCATCCAGGATACCGTACTTTATCACATTCTCCTTGTTGACAGGGACACTTATCTTCCTGGACATTATATAGTCCACCATCTTGCCGCTCGTGAGCTCGACCTTGGCGCGAGGGTGCTTGAACACACGCATCACGTCCGCAATAGGGATTATGGTGTCGCGCACGTCATATATGAAGACAAGCTCGTTGGTCCCGTACAGGTACTGGTCCAGACCCACGCCCAGCGGCAGCGGAGCCGACTCGTTGCAGGCATATTTCATCTGGTCGATGTGCCAGTCGGTGCCGAGCAGGGAAGTGTTGCATATCCTCACGTCCGTCCTCACGTTCTCCACCTCCTGGGCATACCACAGCGGGAAGGTGTCGTTGTCCCCGTGGGTAATCAGTATCCCGTTCTCGCCCACGGAGTTAAGATAGTTGCGGGCCATCTCCACGGCGGTGTAGCGGTGGCTCCTGTCGTGGTCGTCCCAGTTCTGCTGCGCCATCAGCACAGGCACCCCGAGACAGAGCAGGGACACGGCGGTAGCTGCAGCCGTGTACGCCGCCCCGGTCTTCCCGGACACAGGAGCGTCAGCAGAGGAATCCCGGCCTTTCCCGGCCAGCCATCCCTCTACCAGGGAATATATCGCGAGCACGGCCAGCCCTATCCATATTGAGAACGCATAGAAGGAGCCTGCGTATGCATAATCCCTCTCCCTCACTTGGTAAGGAGGCTGGTTCAGGTATATCACTATGGCTATGCCTGTCATGAAGAACAGCAGGAATGTCAGCCAAGTGCCGCGCTTGTCCCTCGCGAACTGGAAGAACAGGCCTATGAGCCCGAGGAGCAGAGGCAGCATGTAGTAGTGGTTCTTCCCCTTGTTGTTCTTCAGATAATCCGGAGCATTGCTCTGGTCCCCGAGACGGGCCTTGTCTATGAACCCGATGCCGCTCTCCCAGTTCCCGGAATAGATCTCACCAGGGACCGGACTGTGTATTTCGTTCTGGCGGCCGGCGAAATTCCACATGAAGTAACGCCAGTACATCCAGTTCAGCTGATAATCCAGGAAGAAGCCCATGTTGGTAAGGAAAGTCGGCTTCTTGTGCTCCGCGCCACGGACAGGCTTGCCTTTCCCGTTCATATATGACTCATAGAAATCTATGTAGCGCTGGTCGCTGCCCGCCCACATACGTGGGAAGAACATCTTGCCCTCTGCAGGGTATTTGAGCTCTCCAGGACTGTCCGTATGGACATACCTGTCCCCCATCGGGGCCCAGTATTTCGGGGTGACAACCTCGTAAGGTGAATCGAAATACTGCCCGTAGAGAAGAGGGCTCGACCCGTACTGCTCCCGGCCCAGGTACCTTATGAGGGTGAAAGGATTGTCAGGCTGGTACTCGTTGGTAGGAGTCTTTGCGGAGGATCTTATTATCACGACAGAGAAGATGGAGAAGCCTATAACGATGACGGTGAAGCAGAGCAGCACCGTATTTGCCACCACCGCCTTCTTCTTCATCGTGAGGAAAAGTCCCCAGAAGCATGCGGCGAGGAGGGCTATCATGAAGAAGGCCGCCCCGGTATTGAACGGAAGCCCGAACACATTCACGAAAAGCAGGTCCGTATAGGCCGCCAGCTTTGGCAGGTACGGTATTATCCCGTACAGGATTACCGCCAGGATTACCGCCGACACAATGAATATCTTCACATATTCCCAGAAAGAATAGTGGCCGTTCTCCCTCTTCTTGTAGTAGAACATGAACACGAGGGCCGGGATGGTAAGCAGGTTCAGGAGGTGTACGCCTATGGAAAGGCCCATGAGGAATGAAATCAGGACAATCCACCTGTTGGCGTAAGGGGTGTCCGCCTGCTCGTACCACTTCGTCATCGCCCAGAAGACGACGGCGGTGAAAAGCGAGGACATCGCATATACCTCGCCTTCCACGGCAGAGAACCAGAAAGTGTCCGAAAAGCAATATGCGAGGGCTCCGACGATGCCTGAACCGTAGACGGCTATGGCCCTCGGGAGAGGATACCTGCCGTCGGCATCTGCCTTCACGACACGTTTGGCAAGGAACACTATCGTGAGATACAGGAAAAATATTGTCAGTGCCGAGCACAGCGCGCTCATTATGTTCACGGCCACCGCAGCGTGCATATTGTCAGTGAACATGGTGAAGAAGCGGGCGATGAGCTGGAACACCGGGTTTCCCGGCGGATGGCCGACTTCGAGCTTGTAAGAAGAGGCTATGAACTCACCACAGTCCCAGAAAGATGCGGTTGGCTCAATCGTGAGCAGGTATGTCACGGCCGACACCAGGAAGACGAACGCAGCCGAAACCCTGTTCCAAAAAGTAAATCTCCTGTTATCCATCTGTTTTCTATATTTTCATTTCAAACAGGCAAATGTAACAAGAAACCGAGAGCGGAGCAAATTTATTTGACCGGGCAGCTACCGGGCAGCTACCGGGCAGCTACATGCCGAGCGCCGAGCCGAGCGCGCTACAGTATATGGGCTACAGTATATGGGCTACAGTATATGCGGACGAAGTCCGAATATACGCAGCCGCCCCCTGTCCCTATTTCTCACTCAGGGAGAACAGGAACTCCAGGCCGCCCCCCTTCCTGTTCAGCGCCCTCACATCACCCTTATGGAAAGCAATGGCGTTACGGACAATCGACAGGCCCAGACCGGACCCCCCGTCATCGCGGGTCCTCCCCTCGGACACACGGTAGAACCTCTCGAAAATCTTGGACAGATGCTCCTCCGGCACACCCTTGCCTGTATCGTAATACGAGAAATGGCAATATCCGTCGCCCCTGGCGTAGCACTCGACATGTATCTTGATCTCCTTGCCGGCATACTTCAGGCTGTTCTCCATGAGGTTCCTGAACACGGCATATATCAGGCTCGGGTTCCCGTTCACGACAAGGTCCGGCGCAAGGGCGTTCTCCACAAGTATCCCCATATCCTCTATCCTCGGGCGCAGCTCGTCCGTCACCTCGTCAAAGACATTCTTCAGGTTTATCTTCTCCTTGTGCAGCTGCTCCGGCGCCTCCTCTATCTTCGTTATCATACCGATATCCCTGATAAGGTCCGAAAGCCTCATCACCTGGACATACGCCCTGTCGAGGAACATGTTCCTCTTCTCCGCGGAGATATCCTTGCACACGGTAAGGGTCTCGAGATAGCCCCTTATGCTGCTTACCGGGGTACGCAGCTCGTGGGCTATGTTGTTCGTCATCTGCTGCTTCGTGACCCTGTTCTTCTCGATGTCGGTCACATCGTTGACAGAGACCTCGCATCCGTTGTCAGGGTACACGAGAACCTGCAGCACGTAGACCCTGCCCCCCTTACCGACATTATACTGGAAGACCGGGACATTCTCCACCCTCGAGTCGGTATTCCTCTCGACAAACTCGGTTATGGGACGGAATATCTCGCTGTCCCACAGGGAATCCAGGTCCGGGGTAGGCCTGTCCAGCATCAGGTTCACGAACTGGACGAACTTCGCGTTCGCATACACCTTCCTGCGCTCCTGCGAGAATATGGCTATGCCTCCTTCATAATAATGCAGGTGCAGCAGGAGCCTCTCCTTCTCGAGGGCGATTATCTGGTTGCTCTGCTCGAGCCTGTGGTAACTCTCGAGCATCTGCTTGCCGATGTCCCCGAGCTCGGAATCCGGGAAGGACATGTTCTCATAGTCCACCTTTCCCTGCTCCGCCGCCTCCGCGAAACTGTGGAGCCTGGTGACACCCTCCCCGAACTTGTCCGAAAGGAAGATTATGAAGAACAGGGCGACGAGGAAGACGAGCACCACAATCAGTATGAACACGGAGTCCGGGCGGAGAGCCTTCTTCACGTCATACTCAAAAGGAAGGGCCATCCGCACTATATACCCGCCGTAGGACTTCGCATAATAGAAATAGTTGATGCCCACCGTATCCGACTTCCTTATGGAGCCACCCTCCTTGTCCTTTGCCGCAGCCTTCACCTCCGGCCTCGTCCCGTGGTTGTCCATCAGGTCCTCGTCCTCCACGGAATCGTAGATGACCTTCCCGTCCTTGTCTATCACGGTCACCCTCAATTCCGGAGGGAAAAGGGCGACGGTGGCGGCATAGTCCTCGGACTGGGCGATGATGTCGGCATAGCAGGAAAGACGGTCCTGGAGCATGGTCTTCCTGTTGTTCATGTCGCTGCGGAACTGGAACAATATAAGAAGTATGGCGAATATGACAAAGACAGCCGCGAAATACGACAGCAGCTGCCTCTTGTAAGATCTCTTCCTGCGCATCCTTTCCATGTCACTCCTCTGCATTCATAGAATATCCGTATCCCGACCTGTTGGTAAGGTACCCCTTGCAAACCCCGAGCTTGCTCCTTATCCGGGCTATATGCACGTCCACAGTCCTGTCGAGCACATACGGGGCATCCTCCCAGAGCTCGTTTATCATCTCCTCCCTCGAGAATATCCGGCCCGGGTGCGAAGCCAGGAGAGTGAGTATCTCCAGCTCCTTCTTCGGCAGCACCACGGCCACGTCGTCGACATACACCATCTTCCGGGCTACATCTATCCTCAGCCGTCCGAGAGTTATCTGCTGTGGCTGCTTCTCTGGCTTCGGGGCATTGCTCCTCTTCAGCACCGCCTTCACCCTGGCAAGGACCTCGTTTATGGAGAACGGCTTGGCGATATAGTCGTCCCCTCCGGCGGAAAATCCTGTAAGCAGGTCATTCTCCGCGCTCCTTGCCGTAAGGAAAATTATAGGTACGGCACTGTGCCTCTCCTTCCGGAGCACCTCCGCCATCTTGAACCCGGACATGCCCTCCATCATGACATCGAGGAGTATGAGGTCCACCCCGTCACAGACATCCAGGGCTGCTTCCGCAGAAGCCGCCGGCACCACGTCGTAGCCGGCATTCTCCAGGTTGAACTGAAGAATCTCCCTTATGTCCGGCTCGTCGTCCACGACCATTATCCTTTTCTTTTCCATATACTTCCCTTCATTTCCCGGAACTGCACACCAGGATGCAGCCCCGACATTTTAACCGCACAAAGGTATGTTTTTTAAGCTATCATGAATTAAACGATAATGTAAATTATTTGTTAAGAAATCTTGTAACAATATTTTAACATTTCCGCAACATATTCCCAACATAGTACGGTTATTTTTGCAGCGATTAACTATAACCTTATTAAATATATGGACTGGATTTATCTGGGATTCGTGATATTCCTTTTCATCCTCGCCGTTTCCGACCTGTGGGTGGGAGTCAGCAACGACGCCGTCAACTTCCTCAACTCGGCCATAGGCGCCAAAGTAGCCAGATTCAGGACAATAATCATCGTAGCAGCGACAGGTGTATTCCTCGGGGCCATCATGAGCAACGGGATGATGGACATAGCCCGGCACGGTATCTTCCGTCCGGAGCAGTTCGCCTTCAAGGAGCTGATGTACATATTCCTCGCAGTCATGGTGACGGACATCATCCTCCTGGACGTGTTCAACTCCCTCGGCATGCCGACCTCCACGACAGTCTCCATGGTATTCGAGCTCCTCGGTGCCACCTTCGCCCTCTCCATGATAAAGATAGCCGGAGACGACACGGGACTCGGGTTCGCGGACTACATGAACACGGAGAAGGCCCTGTCGGTGATCATGGCCATATTCGTGTCGGTGGCTATAGCCTTTGTCTGCGGTACCCTGATCCAGTACATAGCCAGGATAATATTCACCTTCAACTTCAACAAGGGGCTCAAATGGAAGATAGGCATCTTCGGGGGCATCGCCACCACCTCCATCATCTACTTCATGCTCTTCAAGGGAGCCAAGGACCTGTCCTTCATGACTCCGGAGGTGAAGACCTGGATAGCGGACAACACATGGATGCTGCTCGGGGGCTGCCTCGTGTTCTTCACGGTCCTCATGCAGATACTCCATTTCCTGAAGGTCAACGTATTCAAGGTGATAGTCCTCATTGGCACCTTCGCGCTGGCCACGGCCTTCGCCGGGAATGACCTGGTGAACTTCATCGGAGTCCCTCTCGCAGGCTTCTCCTCATACCAGGACTACATGGCCGCAGGCGGCGGGAACCCGGACAGCCACATGATGGGAGTGCTGAACGAATCGGCATCCACCCCTCTGGTCTTCCTCGTGGCGGCAGGCGTGGTGATGGTCATAGCCCTTGCCACATCCAAGAAGGCCCACAACGTGACAAAGACCGAGATCAACCTCGCCAGGCAGGATGAGGGAGACGAGATGTTCGGTTCCTCGAAAGTCGCGAGGAGCATAGTAAGGTGGAGCAACTCCACGGCCAACTTCATCATAGCCGCCACCCCGGACAAGGTAAAGTCCTGGATAGACAGGCGTTTTGACAAAAGCACGATAGAGATAGAGGACAATGCCGCCTACGACGTGGTCAGGGCCTCGGTCAACCTTGTGGTGGCCTCCCTTCTCATAGCCCTCGGCACCTCCCTCAAGCTCCCGCTCTCCACGACCTACGTCACCTTCATGGTCGCCATGGGTACCTCCCTCGCGGACAGGGCCTGGAGCAGGGAAAGCGCAGTGTTCAGGATCACGGGAGTGCTCTCGGTGATCGGCGGATGGTTCCTGACGGCGGCCATAGCCTTCATAAGCGCCTTCGTGATTGCCCTGCTGATGTATTTCGGAGGTACGGTCGTCACCGTGATAATAGTCATAGCCGGCCTCGCCGTCCTTATCCACAGCAACATAAAATACAAGGAAAAGCCTGACACGGCCAAGGGAGACCAGGCATTCCAGGATATCCTGAAGATTTCCGACAGCAAGAAGGTATGGGAGCCTTTCCTCAACTATGTGGCCTCCAATGACAAGACCTTCCTCGACGGGGTCTCCGCACAATACACCGCCGTCACAGACGGGCTCATGCAGGAGAATGTAAAGGTACTCAAACGTTCCATGAACGACCTGAAAGCCTACAAGACCACCCTGAAGAACCTGCGCAAGAAGGAGACGGTATGCCTCCGGATGGCGGACGCGGAGACAGCCCTGGTCAAGAGTGCATGGTTCCACACTGCATTCAACTACATGGAGCAGATATACTACTCCCTGCGCCGTATCTGCGAGCCGGCATACGAGCATGTCGACAACAATTTCAGCCCTATCCCTGAAGAATACTGCAATACCTTCATCACTGTCCGCGACGAACTCGTGGCGGCTACACGGAGACTGGCAAAGCACTTCAAGGACAGGGACTATGAGGCCATGAGAGCCGAGGAGGAGACCCTCGCCTCCCTTCAGAAGAAATTCTCGGACCTCAGGAAGGCCCTGATGGTGGACATACAGGAGAAGAATGTGAACCTGACGGTGGCCTACCTGTACCTGAACCTCATACAGGAGTCGGAGCAGCTGTGCATCTCCATGAAGCACTATGCCCGCGCTTCCCGCAAGCTCGCCTGACAGGGATCAGCCGAAGTAGCGGCGCTCGTGACGGACGAGAGCTATGAAGATGAAGAGCATCACGGTGAAGGCCCACAGAGAAGAGCCCCCGTAGCTCACGAACGGCAGCGGGATGCCTATCACAGGCATTATGCCGATAGTCATCCCGATATTTATGAACAGGTGCATGAATACGCAGCTTGCCACACAGTAGCCGTATATCCTCGTGAAACTCTCCCTGCTCCGCTCGGCATCCTGTATCACCCTCCATATCAGGAAGGCGTACACAAGTATCACGAAGGCGCTGCCGACGAACCCCCACTCCTCGCCTATGGTGCAGAAAATGAAGTCGGTGCTCTGCTCCGGCACGAAACCGTAGGTCGTCTGGGTACCCTTCAGGAAACCTTTCCCGAGGAAACCTCCTGAACCTATGGCTATCATGGACTGGTTCACGTTGTAGCCCACTCCTGACGGGTCATCCTTCAGCCCGAGCAGGACCTCTATACGCTTCCTCTGGTGGTCCTGGAGCACGTCGTGGAAAATGAAATCCACAGAAAACACTAGTATAAGGCCGGCAATGAAGGCCGCTATCGACATCCAGAGGAAAGTATTCCGTTCCCGGAAGGCTTTCACGGCATAGAAAGGGACTGCGCACAACCCGGCGGCAGCCAGGACATACTCAAGGCGTATCCTGTACAGGAAGGAATCTTCCCCGGCATGCAGGGCCGCACCAAGCCTGTCCACGCCCCACGGCAGGAAGGCCAGCAGCACAGCGGCCGGGAGGACGGTAACCATCCACATCTTCAGTTTCCCGGGATAGACGCTGTTGCACAGGGTAACCACAGCCATCAGCACCAGGACGGACATATAGGGAGATACCGTAAGGGTAAGGATGAACAGCAGGATGGACACCCCTATCATGAACAGGAGCCAGCCCGAAAGCCCCTCCCTGTAAAGCATGAAGATGAAGCCGACATAGACCAGGGCCGACCCTGTCTCGCTCTGGGCGACGATTATCACCATAGGCACCAGGATGACGGCGGCGGTAAGCATGAAATTCCTGAGGCTGCCCAGCTTGTACCCGTACTGGCTCATGATAGTTGCCAGCATCAGCGAGGTAGAGATTTTCGAAATCTCCGCAGGCTGGAACCTCACCGGGCCGAACTCGAACCAGGAGCGCGACCCCTTCACCTCGACACCGAGGAAAATCACCGCCACAAGGAGGACGAGGGTCGCCAGATACACAGGAAGGGACAGGCTCTCATATATCCTCGGGCTTATGACGAACAATATCAGGGCCGCCAGGGCGAATGCCGTAAGCATCCATACCATCTGCTTCCCGCTCCTTGTCCCGAAGTCGAAGATGGTGGACGCCTCCGCCGACTGTACGGAGGCATATATGTTTATCCAGCCGACGAATACCAGCACAAGATAGCAGATAATCAGCGGCCAGTCCAGCGTGTCCTTCAGACTTCTTCCCTTGAATCTTTCCATTTTCAGTCCGTCTTTACCTTGTCAAGCAAGTTTCCCTCCAGAACCCTCTTCTCCAGGGCCTTCCGTCCTTCGCTTATCTCCCCGGCCAGATACTTCTCGACAAGGAGTGAGGCAATGGGGGCCGCCCACCTCGCCCCGAAGGAAGCGTTCTCCACGTATGCGGCCACGGCAATCCTGGGATTGTCCTTGGGGGCGAAACAGATGAACACCGAGTTGTCGTCCCCCCTCGGGTTCTGGGCGGTACCCGTCTTCCCGCAGATGTCGAGCCCCTCCACCGCGGCCACTGTAGCCGTCCCTCCGGAACCGTAGCCGCTGTTCACGGCCCGGTACATGCCTTCTATCACCTCCGGGAAATATACGGTATCCACCATGGTGTACTGCTTCTCCTTGTATTTCCTGTCTATCTGCACCTCCCTGGAATCCTTTATGAGATGGGGGATGTAGTAAAAGCCCCGGTTGGCTATGGTCGCGCACAGGTTCGCGAGGTGCAGGGGAGTACACCCTATTTCACCCTGCCCTATGGACAGGGAGATTACATTGGTCGCCTTCCAGCGGCCCTTGCCGTACACCTTGTCGTAATACCTGGAATCCGGGATATTGCCCCCGAGCTCCGAAGGGAAGTCGCTGCCGAGCTTCTGCCCGAAGCCGAAACTCCTGACGTATCCGTTCCACACGTCCAGGGCCTCGGCCACCGAGCCGTACTTCCCGTTCTCGAGAATCCCCCTCAGGACATAGCAGTAATATGCGTTGCAGGACATCATTATCGACTCCTCGAAATCCAGGGGAGAACGGTGGGCGTGGCATCCCAGCCTGTTGTTGCCGAAATGGTACCCCATGTTGCATGGATACTCCGTGCCTGGGGTGAACACCCCTTCCTGCAGGCCTATGAGCCCGTTCACCAGCTTGAACACCGAGCCTGGAGGGTAGGAGGACTGTACAGCCCTGTTGAACATGGGCTTGTAGGGGTTGGAAAGTATCTCGTTGTAGTGCGAGCCTATGTCGGCCAGCATGTCCACGTCTATCCCGGGACTCGAGACCAGGGTGAGTATTTCCCCCGTAGACGGCTCTATGGCGACAAGGCTGCCCACCTTGTTCTGCATTAGCATCTGCCCGTAATGCTGGAGCTCGGCGTCTATTGTGGTGGTGATGTCCTTCCCGGGGACGGCCTCCTTGTCCATCTCCCCGTCCCTGTAGCGGCCCTCTATCTTGTTGCGTGAATTCCTCAGGTATATGTTATAGCCCTTCTCCCCCTTCAGGTACTCCTCGCAGGTGGCCTCTATCCCGGTCTTCCCGGCATAGTCCCCGGCGGCATAGCCATCGTGCCTCTTCAGGAAGTCCGCATCAACCTCGGAGACGTATCCGAGCAGGTTGCCGCCTGCATTGTAGGGATACTCCCTTATGCTGCGGGCCTGCCCCCTGAAGCCCGGGAACTTGTAGGCTATCTCGGCGAACTTCATGTACCTCTCGGGAGTCATCTGCTTGAGCATCACCACAGACTGGTAGCCTATGCGCCTCCTGTTCCTGTAATACTCGTCCATCTTCTCCCTCACGAAGGAGACCGGGACATCCAGGGCCCTGCACAGGGCCACGGTATCGAAAGCCTCCACCTCCTTGGGCGTCACCAGAAGGTCGTATGCAATCTTGTTCCCCACAAGTATCTTCCCGTTACGGTCGTCGATTATCCCCCGCGGAGGATATACGATGGAATAGACCATGGAATTGTTGCTCGCGTCTATCTTGTAGCTCTCGTCCAGGATCTGTATGACGAACAGCTTGGCAAGTATTATGGCGACGGCGACAGCCAGCCCTATCTTCAGTTTGTTGGACCTGTCCAGTTTCATCCCCTTGGCCTCCTATTGGTTCTCATTGGAAGTAAGCATATTGAATACCGGGAGGGAAATCAGGTATCCGCATATCAGGGAAAGGGTGAACCTGAGTGCCAGGAAAAGGAAGGGCCTGGTCCCGGCCCCGTCGACCACGACATACACGGCCAGGAAGACGGCCTGGCACACAAGCATGGCCGCCGATATTTTCGGGAAGCCGTTTTTCCTGAAGGAGAAGCCCTCCGCCCGCTCCGTATGGTCCTTGCCCAGGAGAAGGCGCACGACCGTGTTCCTGATGAAGGCCACCGGCACGGCAGCCAGGACATTCAGCCCCACAATGCCCTCCGCGAGCCAGTCCACGGCAAGCCCGGACACCGCAGCTATGAGCATGAGGGGGACGGCAGGTATGGTCAGGGGCAGGCAGAGAATCATCACCGGCAGTATGGTCAGGAACACGTAAGGCCCCACGTTGATGAAGTTGCAGACCAGTATCTGCGCCACCACCAGCAGGATATACATCAGGGCTATGTTACGGTTAGTCTTCATACATTTCCTCCAGTTCCTTTATTTCCCCGTCCTGCACATTGTCCACAATGGTAACATACCTTATCGCGCTGAAGTCAGTGAACAGGCGTATGC
>JADIMQ010000015.1 GCA_017694655.1 Candidatus Cryptobacteroides merdigallinarum | reverse complement strand
GAATACGGCCCATGCAGACATTGTACCTGTATCGTCATTGCCCGGGATGCCGTCAGGCTCCGGCCTGTAATACTTTTCAAGAAGCTCCTTCACGGTCTTCTGCGTCCGCCATTCCTCCCCCTTGAAATAGCTGAAAAGGTATGGGTATGCGATGTCCGGTTCATTGGCCGGGTCGTACAGGCCTTCATCGAAGACCATCTGGAGCTTGTCGACGAACTTCTTCTTTCCGCCCATCAGCTTTGCAAGCCCCTGCACGTCATGCGGGACATAGAATGTGTAGTTCCACGCGCTGCCTTCATGGAATCCGGGGGCGGTCTCGAAATTCTCGCCCTGGCGCGGATTGAACGGGGAATAGAATGTCCCGTCCATGTTCAGCGGCCTCAATGTCCCGTACTCTGGACAGTAATAATGCCTGTACCCGAGGGACGCCTCCCTGAAACGCTCTGCGTCCCCGCTGTGCCCGAGGGAATCGGCAAGAAGGGAAAGGGCATGGTCAGCGATATAGTATTCAAGGGCATGGGAGACGGCATTGTCGCCCGAAAGGTCGGCAGCGAACACCCCCAGAGGGATGTACCCGCGCTCGATATAAGGATCTATGTCGGGCCGCATCCTGTTCTGCGCCCCCGGTGTGGTGGCGGACTTGACAAAAGCCTGGTAGGCCGTCTCTATATCAAAGTCCTTAAGGCCCTTGAACCAGGTGTCGGCAATGACAGGGATGGCAGGGTCACCCTCCATGGTGAATGTCTCCCTGCCGTACAGCTCCCATTTCGGCATCCAGCCCCATTCCTCATATATGCCTATCATGGAGCGCACCATATCGAGCTGCCTGTCAGGATAGAGAAGGGTCATCAGCTGATGGAGGTTGCGGTATGTGTCCCACAGCGAGAACACCGTATACCTGTTCTCCCCCTCCGGGACCTTGCCCACTCCGTCGCTCTCCATCAGGGGATATTCCCCGTTGACATCATTGAGGATATTCGGGTGTATCAGTGCATGGTAGAGCCCGGTGTAGAATACAGTCTTCTGGGCATCCGTTCCGCCCTGCACCCTGATTTTAGACAGGTCCCTTTCCCACTGTGCCGCAGCACGGGAGCGGACCGCATCGAAGTCAAAGCCTTCCTGCTCCGCATCCAGGTTCTCCCGGGCGTTCTCCGTGCTCACGAAAGACACGCCCATCTGCACCTGGATCTGCTCGCCTTCTTCCGTATCGAAACTGAACCAGTAGCCTATGTCGTCCCCGGCCAGCTCGCGGCCGTAACGTGTGTAAAGCTTGTATTTCCCGTTGTCCGGGGTCCATTCAGCCTCCACGCCGGTCATCGGCCTCTGCTTTTTCCAGAAGCCTGAAGCCTTCGGGGCCTTGCTGACCCTCATGACGAAATAGACCGGGAACACCGCCTGCGGGTTGTAGCAGAAGGTCCCCAGCAGCCTCATGCCCTCTATCTCGGTGTCGCTCACCTTGCGGACCATGGCGCCGGTCTCGTTGGTGAGTCCCTCCCCGAGATTCAGCAGGATATGCCCCTCGCCTCCAGGGAAAGTATACCTCTCCGCGGAAGTCCTTGGAGTGGCAGTCACCTCGGTCTTTATGCCGTATGAGGTCAGCACATTGGTATAATATCCAGGCTCGGCATGCTCGTCCGTATACTCGGAACCGTATATATGGTAGTCCACCTGGAGCGGGCCTGCCGAAGGCATTGTCAGCAGGGCGCCGAGCTCAGGGCAGCCCACACCGCTCAAGTTCACATGGGAGAATCCAGTGAAGAACTTGTTCTCGAATGTATAGGGAGTCGACCACCACCTGCTGTCCTTGTCCCAGGCATTGAGTTCGGACCCCATCACATTGAACGGGGAGACGGACATCAGGCCGTTGGGGCAGACAGCGCCCGGATTGGTCGTTCCGAAATTGGTCGTACCTATGAAAGGGTCGACATACCGGGAAACGCCCTCCCCGTCCGGACCGGAGGCGGCAGAATTCATGCAGAGCATGCCGGAAGAAAGGGCAGTCGCGGCCAGGGCCAATAGCTTGAGTTTCATAAACAATGTCAAAGTATGCTCGTCTTCTTTGTAAAATCGATGATTTCAGGGATATACCCGAATGCCAGTCCCGTGACAGTGTCTGCACAGCCGTAATACACGGCCACACGTCCGGTATGCGCATCGTGCAGTGCGGCGCAAGGGAAGGTCACGTTAGGCACGTCCCCCATACACTCGTAGTCCTTCTGCGGGGAAATGAGGTACGGGCCGCTGCGGGCAACCACCTTCCACGGCTGCTCCAGGTCGAGGAGGGCGGAACCAAACGAATAGACATACCCGTTGCAGGAATGCAGCACACCGTGGTAGAACAGCAGCCATCCTTCAGAAGTCTCGATAGGGATAGGGCCGGCACCTATCTTCATGCACTGCCATGCGCTCACCTCGAACGGTGCGGGGGCCATCACATGACGGTGGTGTCCCCAGTACTCGAGGTCAGGCGACTCCGAATAGAATATGTCCCCGAACGCAGTATGTCCCGTGTCGCTCGGGCGTGAAAGCATGGCGAAGTTCCCGTGGATCTTCTTCGGGAACATCACACCGTTCCTGTTGTAAGGCAGGAAGGCGTTCTCCACCTGGTGGAAAGTCTCGAAATCCTCGGTCCATGCGATTCCGATAGTCGGACCGTGGTAACCGTTGCACCATGTCACATAATACCGGCCGTCAATCTTGCACACACGCGGGTCATAGCCGTATACCCACTCGCCTATCTCCTTGTCGTCGCACTGGAACTCCAGCTTTTCAGGGTTGATGTCCCACTTCAGGCCGTCCTTTGAAAAGCCCACATGCAGGCGCATGCGCCTGTTGGTGTCGTCACAGCGGAACACTCCGGCGAAACCGTCCTTGAAAGGGACTACAGCGGAGTTGAATATGCTGTTCGAGGACGGAAGAAGGTCCCTCGGGATTACAGGGTTGGCTGAATATCTCCACATCACGGCGGAAGACCCGGCCGGACGGTCCTCCCACGGCATATTAGGGAGAGGGTTGTCGGAAATCTTTATCTCTTTGCTCATTGTCAATATGATTTATTA
>JADIMQ010000014.1 GCA_017694655.1 Candidatus Cryptobacteroides merdigallinarum | reverse complement strand
GAATAAAAAGAGGGCGGGTCAAAAGTCAGACCCGCCCTCGTCTGTCTATGGATGTATCCGTCTTATTTTAACGTGCTGATGCCTTCTATGGTTACGGTATCGCCCGCGATTTTCTTCACGAGCCCCTGGAGTACGGTCCCCGGGCCGATTTCCATGAAGTATCCCGCCCCGTCAGCAATCATGTTCTTCACCGTCTGTGTCCACCTGACAGGTGCAGTCAGCTGGGCGAGCAGGTTTTTCTTTATCGTGTCCGGATCCGTGGACGGGAGTGCCGTCACGTTCTGGTATACAGGGCATTCAGGCACCTTGAACGTGGTGGTCTCTATGGCCTTGGCCAGCTCCTCGCGTGCCGGTTCCATGAGAGGTGAGTGGAATGCCCCTCCCACCTGGAGGATGAGGGCGCGTTTCGCTCCGGCGGCCTTCATCTTTTCGCAGGCCTCGTTCACCGCGTCGATCTCTCCGGAGATCACGATCTGCCCGTCGCAGTTGTAGTTGGCAGGGATTACCATTCCTGAACAGGAGGCGCATATCTCCTCCACCTTCTCCGTAGGGAGGGCTATGATGGCGGCCATTGTGGACGGCTTGAGCTCGCAGGCCTTCTGCATGGCCTGTGCCCTTATGGACACGAGCTTGAGCGCGTCTTCGAAGTCCATCGCCCCGGCAGCCGCAAGGGCGGAGAACTCACCGAGGGAGTGTCCGGCCACCATGTCCGGTGTAAATCCGTCATAGCACTTGGCGAGGACGGTGGAGTGCAGGAATACTGCCGGCTGTGTCACTTTTGTGGCTTTCAACTCTTCCGGAGTCCCGTTGAACATGATGTCCGTTATTCTGAATCCGAGGATATCATTGGCTTTCTCGAGCAGCTCTTTTGCGCGGGAATCAGACTCGTACAGGTCCTTTGCCATTCCCGGGAACTGCGATCCCTGACCAGGGAAAACGTATGCTTTCTTCATAATCTGTGTATTTTAACGTCCGGCGGACGTGTGTGCATTCTTTGTACCCCCGTGCGGAATCGAACCGCAACCGTCAGAACCGGAATCTGAAATTCTATCCATTAAACTACGGAGGCAAATCAGTCTGCAAATATAGGTAAAAGCCGGGAGCGGCGCAAATTTATTTGAAGCAGACCGGGCGGGTATGCCGGATTCCCGGCCGGAAGGCCTTGCAGGGCCGGGCTGTCATTCCAGTTCCAGCATCCTCTGTATCGGGAGCATGGCCCTCCTGCGGATGTCCTCGTCCAGGACCACGCGCCCCTCGCCGTGCTCCAGGCACCTGAGTATCCTCTCCGTGGTCACTTTCTTCATTTCCCCGCATACGAGGCCCCTGGACAGGGGGGATGAAGGTCTTCCCCGGATTCTCGATGGAGAGCCTGTGGATGGTGCCGGTCTCGGTCGCTATGACGAATTTCCCCCTGCTGCTCCCTGCAACGTGGCGGAGCATCCCTGCGGTGGAGTAGAAGTACACGTTCTCCATGCCGAGGGTCTCCCCGTCGGCCGAGCATGCGGCCTCCGGGTGGACGAGGATGTCCGCGTCCGGGTATTCTTCTGCGGCCTTCCTTATCATCTCCGGTGTTATGACGTCGTGGACGGTGCATACCCCTTCCCAGAGTTCCAGTTTCCTTCCGGTGGCCTTCATTATGTGGCTCCCGAGGTTCCTGTCCGGTCCGAACAGCACCGGGCGGCCTTCCGGGAGGCTCTGCACTACTTTTATGGCGTTCGCGGAGGTGCAGCACCAGTCGGTCCAGGCTTTTACCGCGGCTGTGGTGTTGACGTAGCTTACCACGATGCCGTCCGGGTGGGCCGCCTTCCATCTTTCAAGGACGGCGGCATCCATGCTGTCCGCCAGGGAGCATCCGGCGTCCGGGGCCGGGGAAAGCACGGTTTTGCCGGGGCAGAGTATTGCCGCAGTCTCCGACATGAAATGCACTCCTGCGAATATTATGGTCTTTGCCCCGGTCCCTGCTGCGGTCCGGGACAGCCCCAGGGAATCCCCGAGACAGTCCGCCATGTCCTGTACTTCTGCAGGGGCGTAGTAGTGGGCCAGGATTACGGCGTCCTTTTCCTTTTTCAGGCGCGCAATGCGCTCGGATATGCTTTCCATCATTCCTGGATTATGTTCATGCTTATGTCGAGTGCCGTCACGGAATGTGTGAGGGCCCCCACGCTTATGTAGTCGACCCCCGTGGCGGCAACCTCCTTCAGCCTCGGGATGCTCATGTTGCCGGAGGCTTCAGTCTTGGCCCTGCCGCCTACTATCCTGACGGCCTCGGCCATTGTGGCGTTGTCCATGTTGTCGAACATTATGATGTCCGCGCCTGCCTCGACCGCCTGCCTCACTTCTTCAAGGCTGGTGGTCTCGACCTCGAGCTTGACGCTCAAGGGAAGGTTCCCCTTCACCGCGGCGACTGCCTGGGGGATTCCCCCCGCGATTTTTATATGGTTGTCCTTCAGCATGACCATGTCGTAGAGCCCCATCCTGTGGTTGTGCCCTCCGCCGTCCCTCACGGCCATCTTGTCCAGGACCCGCATCCCCGGGGCCGTCTTCCTCGTGTCGAGTATCACTGTCCCGGTCCCTTCGAGCTCGGCCACGAACCTTGCCGTGGCTGTGGCTATGCCGGACATCCTCTGCAGGATGTTGAGGGAGAGGCGTTCCCCGTAAAGGAGGGTGCGGTACTGGGCCGTTATCTCCAGAATCTTGTCGCCTTTCCTTACTTTCTGGCCGTCCCGGACGTACGGTTTCCATCCGAAATCGTCCTCGAACCTTTCATACACTTTCCTTATGACTTCCAGGCCGGAGATGACACCTTCGGCCTTCGCCGTCATAAGTGCCGTGGCCCTGGAGTTTACCGGTATTATTGCATCTGTGCTTATGTCTCCGGTGTAGACATCTTCTTCTATCGCGAGGTCTATCAGTTCCTCGATCAGGTTTTCTCTGTCCATTTATTGATTACTGTTATTGGTTCAACGTCAGGCCGGCAGTTCTGTTGTGCCGGGTATCGGAAGTTTCGTTTACAGGTGTCCCGGTGATCCCGTGCCCTGCCTGCTGCACGGTGTGTATCCTGAACTCCTCCCGTTCTTCCGGAAAGTCCGCCCTGAAGTGGCAGCCGCGGCTTTCCTGCCTGAACAGGGCTCCCCGGAGGATGAGCCTGGCAACCTCGATGAGTCCGGAGGCCATTGAGCAGTAGACCTCTTGAGGGTCGTACGAGGTCTGCGACAGGAGTTTCCTTTCCAGTGCCTCTACCCTGGAGATCCCTTCCATGAGCCCTTCCCCTGTCCGTACTATCCCGGCACAGTCCGAGACTATGCCGGATATTTCCGCCCTTGCCGCTGCGTACAGTTCCTCATTCCGTGTGGAACAGCGGAAGGTCTCCGCGTAGGCACGGGCGGCGCGGCTTTCCCCGGAGCGCTCCAGGGTATCCTTTACGACCCTCCTTGCGAACACCATGCATTCGATGAGGGAGTTGGAGGCGAGCCTGTTGGCTCCCATTATGCCTGTGGATGCGATTTCCCCGCAGACATAGAGGTGCCGGACGCTGCTTTCCCCGTTCTCCCCGCAGCATACTCCTCCTACAGTGTAGTGGGCTGCCGGGGCTACGGGAATCCTGTCGCACGGGTCGATCCCATACTCCCTGCACCTGGCACAGATTGTAGGGAACCGGGCCTGTATCTTTTCCGGGTCGAGGTGGCTGAGGGACAGCCATACGTAGCCTTTGCCTTCCTTCCGGATCTGCCTGTC
>JADIMQ010000013.1 GCA_017694655.1 Candidatus Cryptobacteroides merdigallinarum | reverse complement strand
CATAATTGCAGGCAAGGCGAACCCATCGGGAAAACTTCCGGTTACACTGGAGAAATCTTTCAAGGACTCTCCTGCATACGGTTATCTCCCGAAAGGTGCCCAGTTCTATAAGGAGCTCCGGAATGAGCAGATGATAAATATCTATGACGTAAATTACAACGAAGGCATCCTTGTCGGATACAGGTGGTATGACACAAAAGCAATAGAACCGCTGTACCCGTTCGGGTTCGGCTTGTCGTACACTGATTTTTCTATTTCAAAGCCATCCATATCATCCGGGAAGTTAAAAGACGGGAAACCGGTAAAGATAACAATGAATGTGAAAAACACCGGCAATATGGACGGGGCCGAGGTAGTGCAGCTGTATATAAAGGAAAACTCGCCGTCTGTCCTGCGTCCGGAAAAAGAATTGAAAGGATTCAGGAAAGTATATCTTGCGCCCGGAGAATCCGAGGAAATTGAATTCGAGATAAACTGTGACGACCTTTCCTTCTGGGACGAAACCGGACACTGCTGGAAAACAAACCCTGGAGAATACACCATAATGATAGGAAATTCGTCAAGGAACATCTCATATAGGATTCCATTGGAGAAACTATGACATCACTTACATCAACTTCACTCAAGGGCAACTGGTCCACCCTGCTCCTTGCCACCGGAAAGGACGGCAGGATGGACTGGGCCCGTCTGGAAGACGAGATTGACGCCCTCATAGCATCGGAGCCATGCGGCATTTACTCCAACGGCACTGCCTGCGAATTCTACTCCCAGGACAGGGATGAATTCCTGAAAGCAAGCGAACTGCTCGCTTCAAAGTGCCATGCTTCAGGGACAAGGTTCCAGATAGGCGTCAGCCACCCGTGTGCACAGGAGTCACTGGAAAGGCTGCACCTTGTCTGCGGACTGGAGCCGGATGCCGTACAGGTCATCCTGCCTGACTGGTTCCCGGTAGATGACCGGGCAGCAATTTCCTTCATGAAAGTGATGGAAGAAAACGCGGGAGGGATTCCGCTCGTCCTCTACAACCCGCCACATGCGAAACGCATCCTGGAACCGGAAGGATGGCAGATGCTGAAAAAGGCCGTCCCGTCGCTAATCGGGGTGAAGGTCTTCGACAACAACTGCTCCGGGGAATGGTACCGGAAGATGAGAGCCAATTCCGAAGGTATCTCCGTATTCGTCCCGGGACATCACCTTGCCACGGGCATAAAGAACGGAGCTTCGGGTGCCTATTCCAACGTAGCCTGCCTTAACCCGTCCGCAGCACAGAAGTGGTACGGGCTCATGTGCTCTGACATGGAAGCTGCGCTTGAGCTGGAAAGCAGGATACAGAAGTTCATGGGTGAGTGCATCGACCCGTTCATCGTCAAGATGCACTATCCGAACCACGCCTGCGACCGCTTCATGGCCCTTATAGGCGGCTGGGCCGATGTCGGGGCATACTTGAGATGGCCGTACCAGTCCATTCCGGAAGAATACGTGCCTCTCGCAAGGAAACGGGCACATGACATTATCCCTGAATTCATTTAGACACAATTTTTATGAAACTCAATAGAATACTTATATCTTCAGCTTTGCTGATCTCCGCATCAGCCTTCGCACAGCAGGTTGCACCTGTACATTCAGATGTGCTCTTCAAGAAAGGTGACGAAGGTGTTAATACCTACAGGATACCGGCACTCGTACAGGCAAACGACGGGAGCATAGTAGTATTCGCCGAGGCCCGGCAGGACGGCGGAGGCGACACCGGCGACATCAACCTCGTTTCCAGGCGTTCGACTGACGGAGGCAAGACCTGGAGCGACATCATCACAGTATGGGACGACGGAGAGAACGTATGCGGAAACCCATGCCCGGTAGTGGACAGGGAAACTGGACGCATAATACTTCTCTCCACCTGGAACAACGGAAAGGACCCAGAAAGGAATATCCACGCACGGACATCCATCGACACCAGAAGAATCTTCGTGATGTATTCCGATGACAACGGCCTCACATGGTCGAAGGCCAGGGAAATCACAGGCCAGACGAAACTTCCGGAATGGACCTGGTACGCCACCGGACCATGCCACGCCATCCAGCTCCGCAAAGGCCCGCATAAAGGCCGTATCGTAGCCCCTTGCAACCACGGGGTCTTCGGTGCCGGCACAGTATCCCATGTCATATATTCCGATGACAAGGGAGAGACCTGGCATATTGGAGGTGACCCCGGTGTCGGTAACGAAAGCACCGTCACAGAACTGAAAGACGGCTCTGTCCTACTGAACATGAGAGACGCCAAGTGGACGAAAGACCAGGCCAGGATAGATAACGGGGCTGCAAGACTGTGCGCAATCAGCAGGGACGGGGGCCGGACATTCGGCCAATATTACTACGACAGAAACTTGATTGAACCTGTCTGCAACGCAAGCATTGTAAATTATGCGCCTGGAGGAAAACTCTCCAGAACGCTGCTTTTTTCAAATCCGGCAGACAAGCTCAACCGTAAAAATATGACAATAAAGCAAAGCAATGATTCCGGGAAGACTTGGGATATAGCATACAGGCTCGGTGACCTCCCTGCAGCTTATTCCGATATTCTTGTCCTTGACAACGGAGATGTTGCCATATTCTACGAGACAGGAGAAAAGAGTTGCTATGAAACATTGACTTTCACTATAATCTCGTCTGAAGTATTCAAGAAATAGCCTCTCACAGGCCATAAGTCGCGAAGAATCAAGACATGAAAGAGCAGAATCAACCTTGGACATAACCCGAAGGGGACATGGGAACAAGGTAAAGCCCGGTCCTTCCAGGGGAAATATTCAGGAGGAGAGGGTGACCCGAAAGGAAATTTTCCTCTTTGAGAATTGAATATTTGGAACCGGACTCCATCAGGGGTACGAATAAAAAGAGGGCGAGTCTGACTTTTGACCCGCCCTCTCCCTTGTTTTTCCAAAAAAAGAAATTTAAAAGAAGTTACTTTCGCACTTACCGTAGTTTCCCCTTGACATACCTGTCAATCGCCGCAGCGGCCTTCCTCCCGGCGCCCATCGCCAGGATCACCGTGGCCGCACCAGTCACGGCATCCCCGCCGGCAAACACGCCAGGGCGAGTGGTAATGCCGTCCTCGTCCGCCACTATGCAGCCGCGACGGTTCGTCTCCAGTCCGGCGGTAGTCCTTGCAATCAGCGGGTTCGGTGAGGTCCCGAGGGCCATTATCACGGAATCCGTCTCAATCTCGAACTCCGAGCCAGGGACAGGGACAGGAGAACGGCGGCCGCTCTCGTCAGGCTCGCCAAGCTCCATCCGGATGCACCTTATCTTCTTCACCCAGCCGTTCCCGTCGCCGACAATCTCCACAGGATTCGAGAGCATCATGAACTTTATACCCTCTTCCTTGGCATGGTGGACCTCCTCCCGGCGGGCAGGAAGCTCCACCTCGGTCCGTCTGTACACCACGGTGACATCGCCTCCGAGCCGGAGCGCGGTGCGGGCCGCATCCATGGCGACATTTCCTCCGCCGACCACGACAACCCTCTTCGCATGCATCACCGGAGTAAGGTAGTCATCCCTGTAGGCATCCATAAGATTGTTCCTGGTAAGGAACTCGTTGGCGGAGAAGACACCGTTGAGGTTCTCCCCTGGAATCCCCATGAAACGAGGGAGCCCGGCGCCGGAACCGATGAGCACGGCGGAATAGCCTTCCTTGTCGAGGAGGGAATCCACCGTGACAGTCCTGCCGACCACCACATTCGTCTCTATCCTGACCCCCATGGCCTTGACATCCCCAATCTCGGCAGCCACCACGGACTCCTTCGGCAGACGGAACTCGGGGATACCGTACTCAAGCACCCCGCCCGGCTTGTGCAAGGCCTCGAACACAGTCACATCATAGCCAGCCTTGGCAAGGTCATAGGCGCAGGCCAGGCCCGCAGGGCCGCTTCCCACGACCGCCACCTTGAACCCGTTGGCAGGGGCCTTCTCAACCTTCCTGATCCCGTGCTCCCTCGCCCAGTCAGCCACGAAACGCTCCAGCTTCCCTATCGCCACAGGCTCGCCCTTCACCCCGAGGATACAGCTGCCCTCGCACTGCGTCTCCTGGGGACATACCCTGCCGCAGACGGCCGGCAGAGACGAATCCCTGGCAATGACCGACGACGCCCCGGTAAAGTCGCCTGCGGCAACCGCCGCTATGAATTCCGGAATCCTGACCGAAACCGGGCAGGCCGACACACATCTCGGGTTCTTGCAGTGGAGACATCTCGAAGCCTCCAGTACTGCCTCCTCCCCGTTATACCCGTAACATACTTCATCGAAATTCTTCGCCCGTTCTTCCGGGGCCTGTTCCCTGACAGGCACTCTCGGTATTCTGTTCGCCATAAAAAAATCCCCTATCTGATCTTGCACTTGTGATCTTCTTCAATTTCCTCCTTGCGGTACATCCCCTGCCGCCTCATGGCCTCGTCGAAATCCACGTCATAACCGTTGAACTCCGGACCCTCCACACAGGCGAAGCGGGTCTTGCCAGCCACAGTCACCCTGCAGGCCCCGCACATCCCGGTCCCGTCAACCATCAGGGTGTTCAGGCTCACGGTTATGGGAAGTCCCAGCTTCCTTGCCGACATGGTCGCGAACTTCATCATTATCATCGGCCCTATCGCCACAGCCTGGGTATATTTCCTGCCGTCTTCCGCCACCAGCTTCTCCAGCAGCCCGGTCACCATACCCTTGAACCCCTCACTGCCGTCATCGGTACAGATAAAGAGATTGTCGCAGACAGAAGCCATCTCCTCCTTGTATATCAGCAGGCCGGAGGTCTTCGCCCCTATGATGACATCGGCATGTACACCCCTCGACTTCAGGTACTTGACCTGAGGATACACCGGGGCGGTACCTACTCCTCCGGCAATGAAGATATACCTGCTGTCCTTCAATTCCTCGTCCGCCTTCTCCACAAAATCCGAAGGAAGCCCGAGAGGTCCGACCACATCCTCAAGGCATTCCCCCACCCCGAGGGCACAGATCTCCCTGGTCGAGGCCCCTATCTTCTGGGTCACTATCGTGACAGACCCTTCTTCAGCATCATAATCACTGATAGTCAACGGGATTCTCTCCCCGTGCTCGTTTACCCTGACTATCAGGAACTGCCCCGGATGAGCGGAAGCCGCCACCCGCGGGGCATAGACCCTCATCCTGCATATCGCAGGAGAGAGCATATCCTTGGCCAATATCCTATACATATCTATCGTTATTGATTCATATCAGGAAAAACGCTTCCAGACAAGCCGGCCTCATTCCCCGGCGGTCTTCCGGACCTTGTAACCCAGGCTCTCCAGAGCCGCCTTCAGGGCAGCCTCGTCCGTCTTGGAAGGATCGTACTTTATCCATACAGTACGCCTGTCCAGGGAGACCTTCAGGTCCTTCACACCCTTCTCAAAAGCAATATTGCCGGTAATCTTCTCCACACACTTCGCGCAGTGCATGTCCACGGAAAACAAGACCTCGGCAAGCTTCTTCCCGGGCTTCTTCGCCACAGCTGCCTCTACAACGGTATCGGCAGCAAGCACATCTGTCACAGGCACGGCCACCATAACCGCCGCGGCAACAGTCAGAACATAAACAAATCTCTTATCCATAAAGCTCAACTCTTTTTCCACAATGTGAATCTCATCCCGGCATATACCTTCACTCCCATAATCGGGCCCCAGACCGCGCTCGCATCGAAAGAAGCCACCCTCGGGTTCACGAACCCGTCGCTCCCCCTTGTACCGAGTATGAGGTCCTTCTGCCGGAAATTGGTCAGGTTCTCTCCACCTATATAGACATCGACCCCCTTGAACCTCCTCGTCACCTGCATGTACAGTAAAGGATATACAGGGGTCCGCCCGTTCCTGTAAAGCAGGTTTCCTTCGGCGTCAGTGGCATCGAGCATGAAGTCATAGACCCTGCAGGAGCCGTTCAGGGAAGCCGTGAAGTCGAAGACCCATTTGCTGAGCCTGGTGGCATACTGGAGGTTCAGGACACCCTTGAAATTGCTTGTCATCGGCTTTTCGACAAGTCCTCTGCCCGGAAGCTCTATCCTCGCGTCCGTATAGCGGCAGGTCAGGTTGATGTTGAAGCGCTCCACCGGGTCTATGGAGAAATCCAGCTGGTAATTGTCCGCCCAGGACCTGTTCCCGTCGAGGTTGTAGAACCATATCGCATTCCTGCCCCTCTCGTAGTCCACCACCATCTGCTGCACAAAGCTGGTGCGGAAATAGTCGAAACTCAGGTATGTGTTCCCTGATGCGCCGAACGGGAAATAATAGGTAATGTTGCCACCGAAAGTCCAGGCATCCTCAAGGGTATGCTCATCAAAGTTCCCGTAGAACATCTTTCCCGTGGAAAACACCCCTATATTGTCGACGAGAGGATTGGCATACCTGAGCCCTCGCCCGCCGTTCGCCCTTATCACGATTTCCTCTACGGGAGAATACTTCAGGGTAACCCTCGGGGAAAAGCGGAACCCTCCCCGGCTGTACCAGTCCTCGCGCAGACCGGCAATCGCCGTCACCTTATCCCCGGCATGGAAAGTATACTCCCCGAAAATCCCGGCATACCCGAGCCCTGTAACCCCTTTCCTCTCCAGGGTTTCCGGACCAATCACCCGCACTGTCCTGGAAAGAGACTCGCCATATCTGTCCACAACGCCGTTAACACCTGCCGTAAACTTATGGTAATCATTTATTTCATTCTGATAGAGAAGATTCACGTACAAGGAATGCTGTTCCCCAAGATAAGAGGTGGAGCCGAAATAAGAATCCAGGCCGTGAAAAGTATAGTCGGCCACGAGAGCGACATTCTGGGAATTGTCGGCCTCAATTGGAATCCCCAGCTTGACATACGCATTCAGAGACCTGTTAGTTATATCCGAACCCCACGGGTCAGCCCCCGGCCCTTCAGGCTCGTCGATGGAATATGTCCTGTAGTCATATCCTTCCTGTCCGCCCTTCCTCATGTCCTGGAGAGCCCTTATGCCGAACCGGAGCTGGACCCCGTTGTCCGCCACATAAAGCCAGCGGTTGGCCAGGTTAAGCTGCAGCATCCGGGGGTCGTCCATGAAACCGTCGTGGTTATGGTCGAAGGACATGACATTCCCGGAGACATGCCCGAGGATTGCCGTGCTCCAGTTCTCCCCCATCTGCAGGGAAGAGGCAATGTTGAAATCCATCCTGGTGTCGCTCATGACCGCCGCATTCAGGAAAAGCGGCTTCTCGTCGGACGGCTTGCGGAACTCCAGGTTTATCTGCCCCGTGACAGACTCCACCCCGTTTATGACAGAAGACGCCCCCTTCGCGACCTGTATACTCTCCAGCCACTGTCCCGGGACATAAAGCAGTCCGAATGGAGCGGCGAGCCCCCGCATCGCAGGCCTGTTCTCGTCAAGCATCTGGGTATAGACGCCTGAAAGCCCCAGGAGCCTTATCTGCCTCGCCCCTGTAACCGCGTCGGAATAGCCTACGGTCACGCTGGCCGAATTCTCGAAGCTCTCGGCGAGGCTGCAGCACGCCATCTTCCTGAGCCCGGCGGAGGATATCACCTCTGTCCTCACCGTCTTTCCCCTGGAAAGATAGTTCCCGGACTGCCGGGACACGAACACGGCCGCATCGAGACTGTCGCTCCTGTCCTTATATACACCTGTAGTATCAATGACCTGCCCGTCTGCACCCGTGACCTGCGCATAAGCACACACAGCCGTCGCGAGAGCTGCGGCAAGCAGCAATAAAAAACTTTTCATTTCCGGTCCCCAACTGAACTGGCAAATTTAGTTTTTTTGCAGGATTTTTCATAATTTTGGAAAAATTTGGAACCATAAGTTTATATGAAGCAGTTTCTTAAAACTACACTGGCGGTCATCCTTGGCTGCCTCATTACCGGGGGCATAATGTCCTTTGTCCTGTTCGGCATCGTGGGAGCCCTCGCCTCCATAGGCAAGCAGCAGCCAGTAATGCCGTCCTCCGCAATACTCAGGATAGACCTCTCCTCCGTGCAGATAGCGGAGCAGACAAGGGAGCTGGACCTGATATCCGGCATATCCGGCAGGCAGGCGGAGGTGCTCGGGATCCTCGACGCGGCAAGGGCGATAGAGGCGGCTTCCGCAGACCCGGCGATAAAATACATCTACCTCAAGCCGGACATGGCCTCAGGAGGCATGGCGGAAATAGAGGAACTGCGGCAGGCCCTGCTGAACTTCAGGCAGAGCGGGAAGCCGGTCATATCATATATAGAGAACCCTTCCAACGCCGGCTACTACCTCGCCTCGGCCTCGGACAAGATATACATGACCCCTCACCAGGGAGGGCTGAACACCCTTACGGGAATATCCAGCCAGATGTTCTTCCTCAAGGACATCCTCGGCAAGCTCGGCATAAACGTACAGCTCATCCGCCACGGGAAATACAAGTCCGCGGGTGAAATGTTCATCCGCAGCGAATCCAGCCAGGAGAACCTCGAGCAGAACCAGGAACTCATAGAATCCATCTGGGACTCCTGGGCATCCGCCATAGCGCAGGGCAGGGAGATCTCCAAGGAGGAGTTCAACGCTGCCGTGGACGGGCTCAGCCTGAACTTTCCGCAGGACTTCGTGGATGCCGGGCTCGTGGACGGGCTGCTCACCCTGGACCAGCTCGAGGACAAGCTCACGGAGTATTTCAGTTCCTCCGCCTCCGGGGAGAAACCGGACATGATCTCCATATCGGACTATGCCAGGATAAAGGTTGTCCCTAACTACAGGGCGGACAACAAGGTGGCCGTAATCTTCGCGACAGGCAACATTGTGGACGGCACAGACGACCAGCAGGTCGCCGGGGACCGCTTCGTGAGGATCATTTCCGGAGTAAGGAAGGACGACAACATCAAGGCCGTGGTATTCAGGGTCAATTCCCCTGGAGGCAGCGTACTGGCGTCCGAGAAGATAAAGAACGAGATAGCCCTTCTCTCGGAGGAAAAGCCGGTCATAGCCTCGTTCGGAGACTATGCCGCCTCGGGAGGCTACTGGATTTCAGCAGGATGCGACTATATCTTCACGAACAGCAGCACCCTCACCGGCTCCATAGGCGTATTCAGCATGATACCCGACTTCAGCAGGACACTCGACAACATAGCCCATATAAATGCCACTGCGGTGAACTCCAACGAGCACAGCGACATGTACTCCTGCCTCCGTCCGCTCACCGGCAAGGAGACGGCATACCTGCAGGCATCCGTGGAAAAGATATACGGGCAGTTCACTTCCATTGTGGCTGAAGGCCGGGGGCTGGACCAGGAATATGTAGACTCCATCGCACAGGGCCGCGTATGGGCCGGGGACGACGCCCTGGACCTCAGGCTCGCCGACCGGAAAGGGAGCATAATGGACGCCCTCCGCTATGCGGTGCTGTCGAGCGAGGAAGGGAAAGAGACCCCGGACCTCCAGGACTGGGACATTGTAGAATACCCCAAGCCTCTCACCACAGTGGAAATGCTCATGAAAAACCTGAACGGGACTTCAGCCTCCGTGTTCAAGGGTACACCACTGGAGAATGTGGAGGAAGCCTTCAAGGGCTGGGACGGTAACCGGAGCGGAAAGGTCTATGCGCGTATGCCGTACGAACTCTCAATCGCCTTCTGAATCCAGGGTTCCGCAGGCGGGGAGACAAAGGGTAAAGTCACTTTATCCGGATTGCCAGTACCCTTTCCGTCGACTGGGTGACCTTGAAGGAATCGTCTATCCTCTCCCCGAGGACGGCGGCTATCCTCCTTTCGTCCGGACGCACAGGGGAGGCATCCACTACGACAACAGCCCCGCTCTTCCTGAAGATATCGTATTTCAGGTCAGTGAAGAAATCACTGACCTTTTTTTTCCCCTTCATGCCAAGGGGTATGAACCAGTCCCCCTCCCGCCATGGGCGGCATACGAACGGGAACTGCAGGCGGTCAGCATCGAAAATGAGGATTCCGGGCGGCTGCTTCAGGGACGTGACTGAAGCCCGCGGCACCACCTCCACAAAGAAGCTGGTCCCGTTGCAGTTCCACTGCCCCTCCCCGCGCACCACGGTAAAGCCTCCTCCGGTATCGAGGGCCTCCGGGAATATCCGGTTCTTCCGTATCCCTGCACCCGGACTGGCTGCCGGGCGGACTATCAGCCGTCCGCCGGCAGTCAGGAGAATATGGTCCGGAGTGCGGAAATACTTGCCGGCCACCGTCCTCCCGCTTTTCAGCAGAGCCGACAAGGAAGCCACTGCAGACCTGTTGAACCCGTATCCGTCGAGGAAACGGTAGAGCACATACTCCCAGTGCTCCAGTTCCATGAGCTTCCCCAGGGACAGGCACACGTCATCTCCCTTCTCCGAGACGAGGGAGCCGGCAACGGAACGGAAATACGAGTCCGCCACAGCCCCTGCCTGGGCGAAAACGGACATCTCCCCAGACACCGTCCGGATGAAGGACGGGTTCATCTGCTCCAGCACCGGAAATACGAGGTGGCGTATCCTGTTCCTCCGGTAGTCCGTCCCGGCATTTGTCCTGTCTTCCCGGAAAGCCACGGAATGCGACCTGGCATAGCCTTCTATCTGCTTCCTGGTGAATCCGAGCAACGGGCGGAGCAGGCGCACCTGCCCACCTCCAGTACCGGAATACGGGGCCGGCGAATCCGGGGCCATACCCGCAAGGCCCTTCAGCCCGGTTCCCCTGACTATGTTCAGGAAGAGGGTCTCCGCATTGTCATTTGCATTGTGGGCCACACAGAGGGCCTTGTAGCCTGAAGAGCGGCAAAGGTCCACGAACCACCTGTAGCGGAGCTCCCTTGCGGCCATCTCTATGCTCACCCCGCGAGACTCCGCAAACTCGACGGTGTCGAAATCAGCCTTGTGGAAACCAGCCCCTGACGCCGCGGCCCAGTCCCGGACAAGGGCCTCGTCAGCGTCGCTGTCCGCCCCACGCAGATGGAAATTGCAGTGCGCCACAGCGAAACGCAGGCCGGTACGGCGGAAAAGGTCGGCCATGCACATGGAGTCCACTCCCCCGCTCACAGCCAGGAGGACCGGCTCCACACCGTCCCACAGCCCGAACCGGGCGATTATTTCTGAAAATTCATGATACATCCCTGCACCCCGTCCGAAGAGTCCGCGACTGACTATCTTGAAAAAGTATATACAAAGCCGAAGGCAAGCGACTCCTTGAACTGGACACGCTGCTTCCCGTCAGGATACCTGTCCAGGTCCTTGTCGTTCTTTACCAGCACCTTGTCATCATATATGAGGTTGGTGGTGAAGGTAAGGGAAAAGAACTTGGTAAGTTTCCAGTCTATCCTGTTGTCCCAGTTCACCCTCATGTTCTGCGGCTTGTCCAGGTAGTCGGAAAAGAGTACCACCTGTGAGGTATAGCTGAAGTTGTCGTTGATATTGACCTTCAGGTCCACCTTGAGCTGGGCACCGAACTCGAACCTCACCTTTTTATAGCAATGTCCCGCATTCTTCTGGTCATCCGTCAGATTATCCTCGTCATACCCGGACCTGACAGGCATGGAATAGGACTTGCGGAGTTCCGGATTGTCCACTATGACAAGACCTCCAGTCAACGGTGCCAGATTGACCGTGAGCCATTTAAGGGGCTTATAGTCAAGACCGAGCGCAAGATTGGTATATGCCGGCGAAATAAATCCCGACTTTAACTTGCTTGCCGCCATCCAGTCCGCCGTAGTATATTCCTCACCATCCCCGAGCGCTGAACCGTCGGCCTTCGCCGAAGGTGTCGGGAATTCCTTGGTATTGGAGAACTGGGACTTGAAGCTGAACTCCGCAGAATAATAGAGGCTTTTCTTTGCCTGGTATCCCCACTTGCTCTCCAGGTAAATCCTGTCGTCGCTTTTCTGCATCACAGGCTTGTCCGCCGAATACAGGAAGCCGTAGTCGAGCTGGAGCCTGTTGTTCCAGAACATCTCGTCCTTCTTGTAGTTCATGTTGGCATCAATGAAGGACTTGAGGGTGACGGTATTGTAGCCGCCCGCGGCCCAGTTCGTCAGCGAGGTCTGCCCGAAATCCAGTTTCGTCATCAGCGACTTGCTCCAGTATTTAGGGACAGGCACGGTCTCTTCCTCCACCCTCGGGGCTGAGGCCACTGCATCGGCAGCCTCGTCGAGGATCTTCAGGGGACCGGACAATCCAGTTTCCTGGGCAGAAGCCAGGGCAGGCACGGACACCAGCAATGCAAGCAATAGTTTTCTCATGACTTTACCTTTGACCATTGCTAATAAGAACGTGCGAACAGTACCCTCCTGTGCGACGGACGGCCGGAGTATACGCACCTGCCCTCCTCCTCGCACACAGCGGAGTCCACAGGGATGCAGCGGATGGTGGCCTTCGTCTCCTCCTTTATCTTTTCCTCGGTCTCCGAGGTGCCGTCCCAGTGGCAGAGGAGGAAGCCTCCGTCCTCTATCCTTGTCCTGAACTCATCCCAGGTGTCAACCTTTACAATGCTTTCGTCCCTGAACTTGAGGGCCTTGGCATAGATGTTATCCTGAATCTCCACGAGCAGGTCCTCTATATGCTTCCCGAGCCCTTCCTGCGATACGGAAGATTTCTCCATGGTGTCCCTCCTGGCAAGCTCAACAGTGCCGTTCTGGAGATCGCGCGGGCCGATGGCAATACGCACCGGAACTCCTTTCAGCTCCCACTCCGCGAACTTGAAGCCTGGCCTCAGGGTGTCCCGGTCATCAATCTTCACAGTATGCCCGTGTGCCTCCAGCTCCTTCTTCAGGCTGTCCATCCTCTCCAGGATGGCAGACCTCTCGGCGTCGCTCTTGTATATCGGGACCATCACCACCTGTATAGGTGCGAGCCTTGGCGGCAGGACCAGCCCGTTGTCGTCCCCGTGGGCCATGATCAGCGCCCCCATCAGACGGGTGGACACGCCCCAGGAAGTTGCCCAGACATACTCCTGCTTGCCTTCCTTGCTTGTGTACTGTACATCGAAGGCCTTGGCGAAATTCTGCCCGAGGAAATGCGATGTACCGGCCTGGAGTGCCTTGCCGTCTTGCATGAGGGCCTCTATGCACAGGGTGTCAAGGGCTCCAGCGAACCTTTCGTTAGGGCTCTTGTGGCCTACCACCACCGGCAGGGCCATGGTGTTCCTGGCGAAGTCCGCGTACACGTTTATCATCCTCATGGCCTCCTCCTCGGCCTCCTGCCTGGTAGCATGGGCCGTATGTCCCTCCTGCCAGAGGAATTCCGCCGTCCTCAGGAAAAGCCTGGTACGCATTTCCCAGCGAACGACATTGGCCCACTGGTTGCAGAGTATAGGAAGGTCCCTCCACGAGGTTATCCAGTTCTTGTATGTATTCCATATTATGGTCTCGGACGTCGGCCTGACAACGAGTTCCTCCTCGAGCCTGGCGGAAGGGTCCACCACGACTCCCGGGCCGTCCGGGTTCGTCATGAGCCTGTGGTGTGTCACCACCGCACACTCCTTTGCAAATCCCTCCACATGCTCCGCCTCCCTGCTGAGGAATGATTTAGGGATGAAAAGAGGGAAATACGCGTTCTGATGTCCCGTCTCCTTGAACTTCCGGTCGAGGACCTCATGCATTTTCTCCCAGATGGCGTAGCCGTACGGCTTTATCACCATGCAGCCCCTTACGGCCGAAGCCTCGGCCAGGTCCGCCTTTACCACCAGGTCATTGTACCACTGCGAGTAGTTTTCAGACCTTTTCGTAACCTCTTTTGCCATTTTTCTCTTTTTTATTATATTTGTCCTATCGGTCTTTCACATACCGTTGTTCAACGCGGCATGCGTGCGGGACAAGCGTCCCGGCTCCGGCAGATGTAACGAAATCATCGTTTTCTGCATCAGATATATGACGGTTTGGCGTTACTATTGCAGAGAATAATCCGGTGCATTCCGTCAAAACCGCGAAGGTACTAAATTTTTTTAAACAACGGCATTTTTGAATGCCACAATATAAGAAGGAGATTCCGCTATGAAACTGAGTCTTTATTTATCGGTACCCGTAATACTTGCAGCCACGGCCTGCGGCAGTACGGCGTCGCTGTCATCGGGACAAAGGTTCAACGATGGCATCTACTACGCTCACCAGCAGAAAGAAGCTCCGGCAGAAACAGTGGCGGACGACCAGCTTGCAAGCGACCTGGTCGACCGTACAAGGAATTCAGAAATATATCTGTTCGGTGACGAGAAAGCCGACACTGTGGTAATACCTGACAACAAGTCGGCAGTCATAAACTTCAACAACTCAAGCATAAGCTCCATAACCATCACTGACGACCCGTTCGAGCAGACCTGGTACTCGAGCTACTGGTGGCCGGCCACATCCTGGACCTTCTACTGGAACACCTGGTGGGACCCGTGGTTCTACGGACGCATAGGCCTCGGCTGGTACTGGGACCCTTGGTACTGGGATCCTTGGCGCTGGGACCCGTGGTACTGGGACCCATGGTACTACAGGCCATACTGGAGCTATCACTACTGGGACCACTATTACTGGCATCACCCGCACTACTGGCATCATCCGCATCACTGGCATGACCATTATGCCCCTGGCCGAGGAGTTTACTACGGCTCGAGGAACTCCACCGCCTCGTACGGGCCGAGGACCTCGTCAATCCAGAGGAGCGCCGTAAGCCGGTCGTCAACCGCAAGGACGGGGTCGGCCGTCTCAAGAAGCAGCACTTCGAGGGTATCCCGCAGCAGTACGTCAGGACTGACGGCTGTCAACAGGAGCACAGTCAGCAGGGGCGTACAGTCCTCCGTATCGAGGACATCCGGATCGGTTTCCAGGACAAGCGGCACCGTATCGAGGTCAAGCGGTACAGTATCGAGGTCGAGCGGCAGCGCATCCCGTTCCACAGGGACCGTGACACGCTCTTCAGGGTCCGCCACAAGGTCATACGGCACGGTATCGCGCGGCACCGCCGGGACATCCGTATCGCGTTCAGCCGGCACTGCATCCTCGAGGGCAGGCTACACAGGCAGCGTGACACGCAGCACCGGCAGGGCTTCCGTAGCCAACTACCGCAGGCCATCTTCCTCAAGCGGCAACACAAGCTACGGCAGATACTCCGGCACAACCTCCGGACAACAGGGGTACAGTCCTTCGGGATCATACAGCAGGAGCAGCTCCTACAACAGCAGCCGCAGCTCCAGCTCATATAACCGCAGCACCCCATACAACCGCAGCTCCTCCTATAACAGCAGCCGCAGCTCCTCCTACAACAGGAGCGCCTCCACCCCGAGCTTCAGGTCGTCTTCCGGATATTCCGGAGGTTCGGTATCCCGCAGCGGCGGGTCCGGCGGCTCGGTATCCCGCAGGAGATAGTTCCGGACAAGGTTAAACAAAAATATCACAAATGAACTGCAAGCCGGGAGCGGAGACAGCTATGCCGAGCGCAGTGTGACAGTAAAGGAAGTTTTGAATATGAAAAAGACAGCATTTGTACTTTTGCTGATGGCCGCAGCCACGGCGGCGGGGGCACAGACCATACAGGATGCCCTCCGGTTCAGCGAAAGCAATTACGAGGGGACGGCCAGGACTCTGGCGATGGGAAACGCGTTCACCGCGCTTGGGGGCGATCTGGGCGCTGTCACTATCAACCCTGCCGGCTCCGCCGTGGCAAACTACTCCCAGATTACCATTACTCCGGGGCTCAACATATCCTCCAACATAGCAGGAGGGACAGTCCTGGCCGGTGACAGTTCCCCTCTGGGTTTCGGGAACAGGCTCACCAGCTCCGAGACAAGGTTCAGCGTACCGAACTTCGGGGTCACGATGAACTTCGACCTCCACAGGGAGAGGGGACTCAAGAACATCAACATCGGCTTCATCGCCAACACTTCGGACAGGTATCAGGAGAACGTGATGACCTCCGGGGATAACCAGACCACCTCCTTCACAGGGTCGGCGGCATACTGGGCGGGAGGCTATGATTTCGAGCAGCTCATGAGCGACGGTGCATACGACTACTACAACGCTCCGTGGAAGACAATCGTCGCCGCGCAGTCCGGGATGATAAGCAACCTCACCAATGCCCCCACCGAATACATAGGGGCGGCGGAAGTCGCCCTTGACAACGGTGACGGCACCACGGACATCCACCTCGGAGGCCCGCTGGACCAGACCTACCAGAGACAGAGCAACGGGTACAAATACGACTATGTATTCAACATAGGGTTCAACATATCCGATTTCGTGTACTTCGGGGCAAACCTCGGTATCACCTCCCTGAACTACGACTCGGCGACGCGCTTCACCGAAACGGCAATCGACCCTTACGACTTTGAGAACGTGTTCACCATAACCGGGGAAGACGATTCCGAGCAGCAGGTCACGGACTACTTCAACAGCATGAGGTACGACTACCGGTATTCTGCAAGAGGCACCGGGGTCTACGGGAAGTTCGGCATCATTGTCACCCCGCTGGCTGGACTGCGCATTGGAGCTGCCATACAGACTCCTACCAGTACTACCATAAACGAGACCTGGAGCGAGAGCGGGTCCACCACATACCTGCTGAACTCGTCGTTCAACGGCAGTGCGGAATCCCCTGTAGGAGAATACAGCTACAGGCTCATCTCCCCGTTCAGGGCCAACTTCGGGGTTGCCTGGACTTTCGGGACCTTCGGGCTCATAAGCGCGGACTACGAGATGTGCAACTACGGGAGCATGAAGTTCAAGACCCTGGACCTCGATTCAGGAGAGTTCGATGTCCAGAATTCAGACATCAGGGACTACATGGGGACCTCGCACAACATAAGGGCAGGCATAGAGATCAAGCCGGTACCTTCCTTCGCCATAAGGGCGGGCTACGGACTCACGACCCCTGCGGAGAAGGCCATGGACGAGAACGGGGTCATCGACTATGTGTACAATATACAGAAGAACACCCTCAGGCACAAGGGCTCCTTCGGTATAGGCTACAGCTCGAAAGGCTCCTTCTTCGTGGATGCAGCATGCAGCTTCACAAGATACGGCAACGAATATATACTGCCGTACGATGACTATATCTTTGCAGAAGACGGAAGCGTCCTGGAGTATACCCCGGAAATAATGAACAGGAGGACACTCTGGAATGTCCTTCTCACATTCGGGTTCCGTTTCTGACGCAGGCCTGTGCCGGAGCTGATGTCAGGAAACGCCAGCCTCCTCAAACGTTACAGGAACCTTGTGGAAGCAGGGTTGATGGGGCCGGACAGAGATAGGCGATGGACTCCGGGCCCTCGTTGAAAAGGAGATCCATTGCAGAAAGATGCGGAATGAAGCCGTATTTCCCGGAAAATACCTGGAAATACGGCTTTTCAAGTCCCAGGCTGCGCAAGATATTGTCCGGCCGCTTGGGATGTATGGCCTCCCTGTAGTCCGTGCCGTAGACAGAGGACCCTCTGGGAGAGAAGACGGACGTTTCCGACAGCTCCACCGGAAGGCCGAACCTGGAGATGAAGAACTCCGTTATCAGCCGGTTCAGACGGAAAAGCGTATCCGGCCGGGAGTCGAGTATCGCGAAAAGCGCATCCGAGTAATATTCGAAATAGGCGGACATCCTGTAGGCGGAAACAATGGCCCTCTTGTGCCTTGTCACCCAGTCCACCGAGTAGTCCACCAGGACTTCCTTTATGGGTATGTTGTTGTGTGAGCCGCCTGTATGGACAATGGGGAAGGAAAGGGAATCCAGCCCCGCGGCGGAATAGAAATGGCAGCGGTTCCGGTAGGACTGCTTCTGGTAGTTTTCACAGGCCTCGATATAAACCTTTTGGCGAGACAGACGGGAGGGTGTCCCGGAAAAAGCTTCCGGACACCCTCCCGTGTCTTTCCCGGCAGGACCGGCGGCATGCATCCCCCCTTCTTCAGGGACCCTCCGACGGTTACCGGATATATCTTCCCGCGCCACATGGACGGTCCCCGACAGATCTTTCACCATGACGGCGAAATACTCCACCGGCGGGAAATATGCCGTATTCAGAAGGACAGGCACTACTCCACTTCCCCTTTGGAGTTGGAAGACATGCCGCGGACGATACCCCGTTTGGAGTTCTTTATGAAGTTAAGGATGGCGTCCCTCTCCGGAGTCTGCGGAAAGCCGGCCTCAATCTTGGCGCAGGCGTCGCTGACATTCATCCCGGCATTGTATATGAGGTCGTACATGTCCTTGATGGACCGTATCTGGTCGGAAGTGAAGCCGCGCCTGCGGAGCCCCACGATATTGATCCCGGCATACGAGAGCGGGTCCCTTCCGCAGAGGATGAACGGAGGCACGTCCTTGTTTATCTTCGAGCCGCCGCCCACCATGGCGTGCTGGCCTATCTTGGAGAACTGGTGGGACAGGGTGCCTCCGCCAAGGATAGCCCAGTCCTCGACTGTCGTCTCCCCGGCGATGCCGGTATAGCTTACAAGGATGCAGTGGGAACCCACGCTGCAGTCATGGGCGACATGGGTGTAGGACATGAGCAGAGTGTTGCTGCCGACCCTGGTCACCCCTTTGCCGCTGGCCTTGGTCCCCCTGTTTATCGTTGCGCACTCACGCACGGTAACATTGTCCCCGAGCTCGACGTATGTGACCTCCCCGCCGAACTTGAGGTCCTGCGGGATGGCACCCACGACGGCCCCCGGGAAGATGCAGCAGTTCCTGCCCATCCTCACATAGTTGAAGATCGTCGCGTGCGGCAGTATCCTGCACCCGTCACCGATCTCCACGAATTCATCTATGAATGCGTATGGCCCTATTTCCACGTTCTCTCCGATCTTCGCGTTCGGATGCACTGTCGCTAATGGATGTATATTACTCATAGTCGTCTTCTTTGGCGCCGTTTCGGCGCATTTGATTATAATTTACCTGTATTCAGCATTTTCCGGATTTCCCTCGCCGCATTGGTGTTGATGGTATGCCCCGGCCTCACAGCCTTGACCTCGGCCTTCAGGAAACCTCCGACAAGCCTGAAATCCCCAATGAGATCCAGGAGCTTGTGTCTTGCGCATTCGTTGGAGAACCTCAGCTGCAGATTGTTCAGATAGCCGTTTTCACACCGCTCCAGCATAGGCACGTTGAAAAGTTTCGACATGTGCTCGAGCTGCTCCCTTGAAACCGGGTATTCGACTATGACGATGGCGTTTTCCACATCACCGCCCTTTATGAGGTTGTTCTTGAAAAGATATTCTATCTCATGGAAAAAGACGAATGTCCGGCATATCCCTATCTCACCTGCATAGTCCACCGACGTGTCCCAGTGCGCGTTCTGCAGGCCGAGGACCTTGGAATTGAAGTCGATATTCACATCGAACGACGGCTTGTCGGAAGGGGTGACGGTTATGGAGGAGCCTGTCTTCTCGCTCGTCACGGTTATCTCCCTGTCCAGCTCGATATATTTCCTCGGGGCGTCCTGGGTGACAATCCCGTCCTTCCATATTGCATCTATATAGGGTTTTCCGCTCCCGTCCAGGATAGGGACCTCGACATTGTCCAGGTCTATTATGGCGTTGTCTATGCCCATGCCGGTCAGCGCCGACAGAAGGTGCTCCACAGTTACGACCGAAACGCCTTCTTTCGTGAGGGTCGTGCTCCTGTCCGTGCTCGAGACATAATCCGCAAACGCCTCTATGTAAAGGTCCTTGCTGATGTCTGTCCTGCGGAACAGGATCCCGCTGCCGGCCGGGGCCGGATTTATGGTCATGCCGGCGACCTTCCCTGTATGCAGCCCCTTCCCCTCGAAAGAATAGCTTTTCCGCAATGTCTGCTGTAATTGTTTCATCTCCAACTAAAATTCGGACGGCAAAGATATATAAAAAATCTTAATGTCCATATTCATAACCTACTCTTTTCCGTTCCTCCTGAATACCGCGTAAGACCTGAGGAACTGCTTGTGCGGAAGGGCCGGGCTCCCGAGCAGCACCTGGCCTTCCTGCTTTATGCTGCTTATGACACCGGTCTGGGCTGCAAGCGTGGTATTGTCCGCTATGGTGATGTGCCCTGCTATGCCTACCTGCCCGCCGATGACGCAATGCCGTCCGATCTTCGTCGAGCCGGCTATGCCGGTCTGGGCGGCCATCACCGTATTCTCCCCTATCTCGACATTGTGGGCTATCTGGCACAGGTTGTCTATCTTGACGCCCTTGTGTATTATGGTGGATCCCATCTGGGACTTGTCTATAGTGGTGCCGGCCCCTATCTCCACGTCATCCTCGATGATGACATTCCCGGTATGTTCGATTTTCTTGTAGGTACCGTCCTCAAGCGGGGCGAAACCGAAACCGTCGGCCCCTATCACGGCATTTGCATGGATTATCACGTTGTCCCCTATCACCATACCAGGGTAGATGCGCACCCCAGGATAGATTATGCACCTGGAGCCTATCTTCACGTCGTCCCCGATGTAGACCTGCTCGCAGATCCGGGTGTAGTCCCCTATGCTTGCCCGGCGGCCGAGATAGGCCCCGCTCCCGACATAGACCTTCCGGCCTATCCTGGTGGAGAGGAACCGCTTGATATGGCAGCCGCGGTAGCGTCTGTAGGACCTCTTGCGTGCGGTGACATAGTCCAGGAGGTCAGCCACCGAAGCGTAGGCGTTCGGCACCTTTATCATCGTGGCCTTCACCGGCATGGCCGGCTCGAATGTATCGTTCACTATGATTACGCTCGCGTCGCACTCATATACGTAATGTTCATATTTCGGGTTTGCGAAAAAGCAGATGGCACCGGGCTTCCCGCTCTCGATCCTGGCGAAGGTGGAAACCTTGACCTCCGGGTCCCCCACCACGGTGCCTTTGAGTATTTCGGCTATCTCTTTTGCCTTGAATTCCATAACCTGTCAGTTCGTTAATAATGGTCCAGCAATAAACAACAAGGTATCCAATCCAGTAAAATTATGCAAATAAAGCATTTTTATGACTAAATATGAAATTAATCCTCATTATTTTTATTATTCTGAAATTATTCTTAAATTTGCGCCGTGAGTTTGATAAAGGGGACGGGATGTCCCCTTATTTTATTTTTATAGGTCAATTTATGAAAATTTCAGAGATAGTAGATGCAATGCAGGAGCCGATCGTTGCACGGAATTGTTTCATTGTTGAAATAAACATTAGCCTGGACAACGATGTGGAAATAGTCATCGAGTCGGAAGACGGGACTGTCACCCTCGACGACTGCGTGGAGCTGAGCAGGGTTTTCGAGGAGAAGTTCGACAGGGAGAAGGAGGACTATTCCCTGACAGTCTGCTCCGCCGGCCTGGACCAGCCCTTCAAGGTGCTGAAGCAGTACACCAGGGCTGTGGGGACGGAGGTGGAGGCTCTGCTCAAGGACGGGAGGAAGCTGCGCGGCATCCTGTCGGGAGCCTCGGAGGAGGGCATCACCCTGAAATATTCAGCCAGGGAAGCCGTGGAAGGGAAAAAGAGGAAGGAACTCGTGGAGCACGAGGACAGCTTCCCGTACGGCATGCTGAACGCCGTCTATCCCTGGATAGAGCTCGGGTGACCCGGGTACGGCAGCGGATATCCACAATATATTATATATTGCATTGGTCGGGAAATATAAAAGAAAAGCGATAAAATGGAAAAGACAGAACTGAAAGACGCATTTGCAGAGTTTAAGAACCTGAAGAATATCGACAGGCCGACAATGATGGGCGTGCTCGAGGATGTTTTCAAGACCCAGCTGGCCAAGACATACGGCACGGCGGACAACTTCGACGTCATCATCAACATAGACAAGGGGGACTGTGAGATATACAGGAACCGCGAGGTTGTCGAGAATGTCGAGGACCCGAACACGCAGATTGCCCTTGCGGAGGTGAACAAGGACTCCGACGAGTACGAGATCGGGGAGACCTACGCCGAGAAGGTGGAGATGAAGAGCTTCGGCAGGAGGGGCATCCTGAATATCCGCCAGAATCTCCAGGGGCGCATCATGGATATCGAGAAAGCCAACCTCTACAACAAGTACATAGCCAAGATCGGGGAGATATTCACCGGGGAAGTGTACCAGACCTGGTCCAAGGAGGTGCTCATCCTCGACGAGGACGGGAACGAGCTGCGCCTCCCGAAGTCGGAGCAGATCCCGGGCGAGCACTTCAAGAAGAACGACACCGTGAAAGCCATAATCAAGAGCGTGGAGATGAAGAACAACACCACCCCGTACATAGTGCTTTCAAGGACTTCGGACGAATTCCTCGAGAAGCTCTTCGAGCAGGAGGTGCCTGAAATCTACGACGGGCTCATCACCATAAAGAAGGTGGTCAGGATCCCGGGCGAGAGGGCCAAGGTGGCTGTGGAGTCCTACGACGAGAGGATAGACCCTATAGGGGCCTGCATCGGCGTGAAGGGAGCCAGGATCATAGGCATAGTCAGGGAGCTCCGCAACGAGAACATAGATGTGCTCCAGTGGACCGCCAACACGCAGCTCCTCATACAGAGGGCCTTGAGCCCGGCCAAGATATCCTCCATCGTCACCGGAGGGGAAGACGGGAAGATCAAGGTCTACATGCTTCCTGAAGAAGTGAAGAAAGGTATCGGCAAAGGCGGATGCAACATACGTCTCGCGAGCATGCTCGTAGGCCAGGAGATAGAAGTATGGAGGGAGCTGCCGAAGCAGGATGAAGATGAGGAGGACGTACTGCTGAGCGAGTTCGAGAACGAGATAGAGCCGTGGATAATCGAGAAGCTCCAGTCCATCGGGTGCGACACAGCAAAGAGCGTCCTCGCGCTTGCCCCGGCAGACATCGCGAAAAGGGCCGACCTGGAAGACGAGACCGTGGAAGAGGTGCTCAACATCCTCCGCTCCGAATTTGAAGAATAATTTAAAGTATTTTTATGGCAGAAATAAGATTAAGTAAACTTACCAAACAATTCAACATCGGGCTCCAGACCCTTGTGGATTTTCTGAAGGAGAAGGGAGCCGAAGTGGAAATGAATCCGAACGCAAAGATTTCCGATTCATATCTGCCAGCTATCGAGTCGAAATTCGGTGATGAACAGAAACTGAAGCAGGACTCGGAAAAAGTCGCTATAAAACTGAAGGAAATCATCGAGATGGGCGCGAAGAAAAAGGCGCCGGAGGAAGATTCGGAGGCTAACGTCAAGGAGGTGATAATCAAGTCCAACCTCTCGTCGGAAGCCCCTGCAGGCCAGCCTGCCGCCCAGCCGGTCCCGGCAGAGGAGAAACCGGCCGTGAAGGAAAGCAAGGCCGAAGAGAAGCCGGCTCCTGCTCCGGAGGCCCCCGAGGAGCCACAGGTGGGACATCTGAAAATCATCGGGGAGATCGACCTCTCGCAATTCGACAGAAAACCTAAGCCGAAGGAAAACAAGCCTGAAGAGAAGAAGGAGACACCTGTCTCCGCCGGACCTGCTGCCGGGGCAAAAGCCGTGCAGGAGGAAGTGAAGGCTGCCGTGGCCCCTGTACAGGAGACCGCGCCTGCCGCCGTGGAGAAACCGTCCGCGCCTGCCGCCGGAAAGGAGGAGCAGGCAGAGCCGCGCCGTGAAGTGAGGGAGATAAAGATAGAGGTGGAGAAGCTCCAGGGCCCGAAAATCGTGGACAAGATAGACC
>JADIMQ010000012.1 GCA_017694655.1 Candidatus Cryptobacteroides merdigallinarum | reverse complement strand
TCCATGTCCTCATCATCGTCGTCGAAGCCGTCGTCGTGCCCGGACCCCGGGACAGGCTTCTTCTTGTCGTCCGGAAGATCCTCGTAAGCCACATACCCGTTCTCGAATTCCACCGGATTAGGGCCCTTGGCCTCCACGAGGAGCGGATATACGGCACCGGCACGCGGCTCCGCCCCTCCTTCCAGGGTCAGGGTCACGCTCTTCACATTTGTCGTGTCATAGAAATACACGAAGGACACTGCCCCTGCCTTGACCGTCTTGTCTATGGTGACTGTGTCTATCGTGCCTGCCCCGAGGTCGAAGATCCCGTATCTCGCGATCACGGCGCCGTTCTTGTCCAGGGCCTTGAACAGGACAAGCTGGTCCTGGGGAAAATCCATGTCGGCCCGCATCTGCTTATGGAATGAATAGAGAGTAGTGCCGGCCTTCACCTCGTAAACTCGCGCGAAACCCTTTATGCCGGGAAGAGAAACCCTATATCTGAAAATCATAATGTCTAAAATTTCATCGGTGCCCAAAGGTAATAAATATTTCATTGCGGTTGCAAAATAATATAAAAAACGCTACTTTTGGACTCGTTGCACGGCCTCCGGGGAGGCCATGGACCCAAATCCCGACATGACACCGGAAACTACAGGACAAGATACATTCAAAAGCATTTCAGGACCTTCGGAAGGGCTTTTCAAGGACAAGGGCAGCCGATTCATCGCCAGGGCCTATCCCGTTACGGACGAGGACCAGGCCAAGGCCGTGGTCGCATCCCTGAAGAAGGAATACCACGATGCCAGGCACCACTGTTTCGCCTACCGTCTCGGGTACCGGAGGGACATCTTCAGGGCGAATGACGACGGGGAGCCGTCCTCCTCCGCCGGGAGGCCGATACTCGGGCAGATAGACTCCATGGAGCTGAGCGATGTCCTGGTGGTCGTGATACGGTATTTCGGGGGTATAAAGCTCGGGGTCCCGGGTCTGATCCGGGCCTACCGCAGTGCGGCGGCCGATGCCTTGTCCAGGGCGGAGATAGTCGAGAAGACCGCAAGCGCGAGATACCGGCTCACATTCGGGTACATGGACATGAACGGGGTCATGAAAGTCCTGAAGGACATGGGCCTGCCTGCCTCCAACCAGGATTTCGGACTGCAGTGCACCCTCGATACCGACGTGAGGCTGTCCCTCACTGACGCTTTCGAGGAGGCCATGGACAAGGCCGGAGGATGCACATTCAACAGAATATAAAATTCGGAATACAGATGAACAAGAGCCTTATTTCAATCCAGGATTTCAGCAAGGAGGAAATTCTGCACATCCTTGAAACCGCCAGGGAATTCGAGAAGAACAGGACGCAGAACATATTGGAGGGCAAGGTCATAGCCTGCATATTCTTCGAGCCTTCCACCAGGACGAGACTCAGTTTTGAAACCGCGGTGAACAGGCTCGGGGCCAAGGTCATAGGCTTCTCCGACGCCTCGAACACCAGTGTCAGCAAGGGCGAGACCCTGAAGGATACCATAAAGATGGTCTCAAACTATGTGGACATGATAATAATGCGCCATCCCCTCGAGGGGAGTTCCCGCTATGCCTCGGAAATATCCTCCGTCCCGGTGGTGAACGCTGGCGACGGGGCCAACCAGCACCCGTCCCAGACCCTCCTGGACCTCTATTCCATAATGCAGACCCAGGGCCGGCTCGAAGGCCTGGACATAAATATGGTAGGGGACCTGAAATACGGCAGGACGACCCATTCCCTGCTGCAGGCCATGTCGCACTTCGACCCCGAATTCGTGTTCACCTCCCCGGGTGAACTGAAAATGCCTGTGGAATACAAGGACTTCCTGCAGAAGAAAGGCATAAAGTACACTGAAACCGCCTCGTTGGAGGAGCACCTGAACGACTGTGACATACTCTACATGACCCGCGTGCAGCAGGAGCGTTTCACCGACCCGATGGAGTACGAGAAGGTAAAGAATTTCTACCGCCTGGAGGCTTCCATGCTGAAGAACGTCCGGCCGAACATGAAGATCCTTCATCCGCTGCCGAGGGTCTGCGAGATAGACCAGGATGTGGACGACACACCTCACGCATATTATTTCAAGCAGGCGGAGAACGGCCTCTATGTCCGGATGGCCATAATATCATATTTGTTGGGATACAGATAAAATCAGCGAAGTCATGGAAAACATAAACAGGGAACTGAAAGTCAGCGCACTCGAGAACGGTACCGTCCTCGACCACATACCTGCCGAGAATGTCTACAAGGCCCTCGACATATTGAACCTCAAGGGGATATGCAACCAGATAACCATAGGCATAAACCTGAACAGCAAGCTGTACGGGAAGAAGGGGATAATAAAGATTGCCGACCGCTTCTTCGAGGACGACGAACTCAACCGCCTTGCGCTGATTGCCCCGCACGCCACGGTGAACATCATACGCAATTTCCAGGTGGTCAAGAAAAAGAAGCTTGTAATGCCGCAGGAGATAGAAGGCATCGCCAAGTGCATGAACCCGAAATGCATCACCAACCACCAGCCGGTCAGGACACGCTTTACCGTCATAGAGGAGGACAATGAAATATCACTCCTGTGCCATTATTGCGAAAAGCGGTCGGACATAAAGAAAATTTACTAACTTTAACTCTTGTTTAATAATTCACAGGTCATGAAAAAAGTTCACAATTTCTACGCGGGGCCATGCGTCCTTCCGGAACAGGCCGTCGAAAAGGCTATAGAGGCACTTAAAGATTTCCGGGGTACCGGGATACCGGTCATCAGCATTTCGCACAGATCGAAAGAGTGGGTCCAGGTCATGGACGAGTGCCGAGCCCTATGGAAAGAACTTTTGCATATCCCTGATACGCACGAGGTGCTGTTCATGGGAGGAGGTGCAAGCCTCCAGTTCCTGTGTGTCGCCATGAATTTCCTTGAGAAGAAGGCCGGTTACCTCGAGACCGGGGTCTGGGCGAAAAAGGCCCTGAAGGAAGCGAAGGGGATAGGGGAGGCCTACGCCGTGGCGTCGTCGGCCGACACCACCTTCAACTATATACCGAAAGGCTTCGTGATACCGGAAGACATAGACTATTTCCACATAACGTCGAACAACACTATCTACGGTACGCAGATAAAGGAGGATTTCGACAGCCCGGTACCTCTCATCGCCGACATGTCCTCGGATATAATGAGCCGTCCGCGCGATATCAGCAAATATGCCCTCATCTACGGCGGGGCGCAGAAGAACGTCGGCCCTGCCGGGGTGGCCTTCGCCATAATCAGGAAAGACGCCCTCGGGAAGGTCAGCCGCTACATCCCGACGATGCTCAACTACCAGACCTATATCGACGGAGGCTCCATGTTCAACACCCCTCCAGTCTATGCCATCTATATAATGTACGAGACCCTGAACTGGCTCAAGGGCATAGGAGGAGTCGAGGCTGTCTACAAGATAAACAGGCAGAAGGCGGACATGCTCTATGCCGAGATTGACAGGAACCCTCTCTTCGTGGGTACGGCTGCCAAGGAGGACCGTTCCGACATGAACGTATGTTTCGTGATGGCCCCGGGCTACGAGTCCCTGCAGGATGAATTCCTGGAGTTCGCCAAAGGCCAGGGGATGATGGGCATCAAGGGCCACAGGTCTGTCGGGGGCTTCAGGGCCTCAATCTACAACGCCTGCCCTGCCGAAAGTGTGGAGGCCCTCGTGAAGTGCATGCAGGAATTTGAGTCAATGAAAAAATAGTGTCGCCATGAAAATACTTATCGCTACAGAAAAACCTTTTGCGGCCGCTGCCGTGGCCGGTATGAAGGAAATAGCCCAGAAAGCAGGGCATGAAGTCTGCCTGCTCGAGAAATACCCGTCCAGGGAAAAGCTGATCGAGGCTGTGGCCGATGCCGATGCCCTCATAGTCAGGTCGGACAAGGTGACAGCTGACGTCATCTCTGCAGCCCCGAAGCTGAAGATTGTAGTCCGTGCCGGAGCCGGCTACGACAATATCGACCTCGAGGCCTGTACGGCAAGGAAGATAGTGGCAATGAATACCCCGGGACAGAATGCCAACGCCGTGGCCGAACTTGCCATAGCAATGATGATATACATGTCCCGCAACGGTTTCACCCCCGGCACAGGCACCGAGATCAAGGGCAAGCGTCTCGGCATCCAGGCCTACGGCAATGTTGGGCGCCTCGTGGCCCGCAAAGCCATCGGTATGGGAATGGAAGTTACCGCCTTCGACCCTTACGTGCCTGCGGAAGCCATGCAGGCCGACGGAGTGACACCTGCCTCCTCCCTGGAGCAGATGTACAAGGACAGCAACTTCATCTCCCTCCACATTCCTGCCACACTGCAGACCAGAAAGTCCATCGGTTATGACCTTATCACCCTCATGCCTGCCGGAGGCTGTCTCCTGAACACCGCCCGCAAGGAAATAATCAACGAGGCTGAATTGGACAAGGCCCTTACCGACAGGCCTGACATAAAATACATCACCGACATTGCCGCCGACAACCAGGCCGAGCTGAACGAAAAATTCGGCAAGCGAGTGTTCGCAACACCAAAGAAAATGGGTGCCGAGACGGCGGAGGCCAATATGAATGCGGGGTTGGCGGCGGTGGCGCAGATTGTGGATTATTTTGCGACGGGTAATACACGCTTCCAGGTGAACGGTTTGTGATAACGGGCGGTCTGCGGCGTTGCGCTCGGGCCCTTCAATCCTCACATACTACAGTATGCTGCGGTTGAATTGCCTCGCGCGCCTTGCACCCCCCCCGCCCGTTCTGACAAACCGTCGCTCGCGCTGTGCGGAAAATGACAGCGGAAAAGTTGAAGTGAAAAATTGACAACCTATAGTTATGGTCAGGGTAAAACCGTTCGCGGCGGTACGTCCGCCAAAGGAGATAGTTGAAGAGGTAGCTGCACGGCCTTACGATGTGCTGAACTCCGAGGAGGCAAGGGCCGAGGCCTCCGAAAAGTCCCTGCTGCACATCACGAGACCCGAGATAGATTTCGAGCCCATGGTCGACGAGCACAGCAGCGAGGCCTACGGGAAGGCCGTGGAAAATTTCCGGCTATGGCAGCAGCGGGGATGGCTTGTCCAGGACAGCAAGCCATGCTACTACATCTATGCCCAGACAATGGACGGCAAGACCCAGTACGGCCTGGTCCTATGCGCCCATACCGACGACTATGCCTCCGGCCGTATCAAGAAGCACGAGCTCACCCGCAAGGACAAGGAGGATGACCGTATGGTGCACGTCCGCATCCAGAACGCCAACATAGAGCCGGTCTTCTTCTCCTATCCAGACAATGCGGAGATAGACCGTATCGTGGAAAGGTACACGGCAGGGGAGCCTGAATACGACTTCACGGCCGAGGACGGTTTCGGACACCGCTTCTGGGTCATCAGCGACGATGGGGACATAGAACGGATAACCCGGATCTTCAAGGATATCCCGGCATTCTATGTCGCCGACGGACATCACAGGACAGCGGCCGCAGCCCGTGTCGGCGCGGAGAAACGCGAGGGGAATCCGTCCCATACCGGAGACGAGGAATACAACTTCTTCCTGGCCGTGGCTTTCCCGGAAAGCCAGCTCACCATCATAGACTACAACCGCGTTGTGAAAGACCTCGGGGGCCTTTCACCCGGAGAATTCCTGGATGCCCTCGGGGAGGACTTCATTGTGGAGAAGAAGGGCCAGGAAGTCTACCGGCCGCACCATCTGCACAATTTCTCCATGTACCTTGACGGGAACTGGTACTCTCTCGAGGCCAGGCCGGGCAGGTATGACGACTCCGACCCCATCGGTGTCCTGGATGTGACCATACTTTCAGACCTTGTTCTCGACAAGATACTTGGTATCAAGGATTTGAGGACGGACCGGCGGATTGATTTCGTGGGCGGTATCAGGGGCCTGGGGGAACTGTCGAGACGGGTGGACAGCGGGGAGATGGCCGTCGCCTTCGCCCTTTTCCCTGTATCCATGAAGCAAATTGTGGACATTGCCGACTCCGGCAGCATCATGCCACCGAAGACCACGTGGTTCGAGCCCAAGCTCCGCAGCGGACTCGCCATCCACAAGCTCGGATAGGATTTTCGGGGCCTCTACCCTTCCTCTATGCAGGGCATCACTATGAATTCAGCCCCGGGGAAGTTCCTGGAGAGATAGTCCCGTGTGAAGTTTTCCGTATCCCGCCGTATGATCCCGTCACCATCGGCGGGATATGTGTTGTATACGAGGGTGTGCAGTGGAATATTCCTCAACCTGACGGCCTCGAGGCTGAGCAGCAGGTGGTTTATGCTCCCGAGACGCCCGGAGGTCACGAATATTAGGGGATAGCCGTGCCCGGCTATGTAGTCGATGGTCAGGAGCTCCCTGGTCAGAGGGACCATCAGTCCGCCGGCCCCTTCCACAAGGACGGCGTCGTAACGCCTGGACAGCTCTTCCGTGGCTGCCTCGATCTTGGCGAAGTCTATGGGGCGTCCGTCTATTTCCGCGGCGAGGTGCGGCGAGCACGGGTAACTGAATATTTCCGGCATGGTCAGGCCCTCCCTGTCCTCCAGCAACAGGCCGCAGCCCATTATCCTGCGGTGCAGTCCAATGTCTTCGGATATCCCTTCATTCCCGGTCTGTACCGGCTTCTGGGTGATGGTCCTTGTGCCTCTTTCATTCCAGAGCCTCGCCAGGAATCCTGTAGCGTAGCTCTTGCCTATGTTCGTGTCTATTCCGCTTACGAAGTATATGTTGTCCTTTTCCATAATAAAATCCCTTGAGGTTTCATATCCGGGTCTCCGTGGTGTCCTGCTGTTTCCTTGCGAGGACGAACACCGGGTGATAGGTCAGGGTACATCCGCCGGCAGTCCCGAAAAGCTCTGAATAGGTGCGGCAGAAGTCCGAGAGGTCTTTCCTGGTCCATTTCCTGCGGGACAGCCCGTTGACACCGGTGCGTTTCAGATGCCTCAGGACATCGGCAGGGGTAGGGAAGTGCAGGGTGGACAGGTAGTCAGACACCTGGATTGTCCGGTATCCCGGGGACAGCATAGCTTCCAGTTCATCCGGGGCAAGATAGTGCAGTGCCTGGCCGGAGACCCGGGCTGTTTCCCGCAGGTTGCCTGGCCCGAATGTGCTGAATGCCAGGTATCCACCTTCCCTGAGGCTCCTGTGGCATTTCCGGAAGAACGCTCCCGGGTCCGAGAACCACTGGATTGCGGAAGCCGAGGCTATGAGCCCCAGTCCGGACGGGAAGTCCACTGTCTCCGCATCCCCGGCTATGAACCCGGCCGTGCCCGTGTCTGTGAACATGGAACTGAACTCTGGACATATATCGTTGAGGTACAGGCCTTCAGATGGTATGAATCCGAGCAGTTCCCTTGTCAGCACCCCTGTCCCGCAGCCGACCTCGAGGACCTTGTCGCGGAATCCGTCCGGGACTTGCTCCCTTATGATTGATGCAAGTTCCGCGGCAGCGGCTTTCTGGACGGTGGCTTCCTGCTCATAGCTTCCGCAGGCTCCGGAGAACCTTTCCCTCAAAAGCCCCTTGTCCGTCATAGTCCCGTCCCCCGCCTGTCTGCGCCCGATGCCCCGGCAGGGCTCCCGAGCACCTCCATGAATATCTTTTCGGAATAATGCGGCCCCTCGCAGACATCTACCGGGACCTTCCCTTCCCAGGCCGCAATCTGGTTCGCTGCCGGAAATATCAGGTCCCCTGTACTCACCACGGCCCGGCTCCATCGCGGCTCCTCTTCTCCATGCCGGCCTGTGGAGGGCTCCTGCCTTATGGCTGAATACAGGTTCGCCAGTTCTTCCTTCAGTTCCTCCACCGGCCTGGAAGGGTTACGGGAGATGAAGGCCTGCAGCCCTTCCCTGGAGCCGCACATCCTCCTCCTGAACTTCTGCAGCACCGTCCCGTCCATCCTTTCCAGGGTGCCCCTGAAGACTGTCTCCGGGATGCCGTACCTGTCATCGGCCGGTATCAGGGTGCCGTTTACTGCAGTCATTTCCGTGATATCCGCCTCTGTCCCCTTCAGGACCTGGCCGGCCACCCACACGCCGAGCGACCAGGCCACAACCTTTATTTCCCTGTACCCTGCAAGCAGGCCCGGGCGGAAATCCAATGACCGGTAGTCCCAGCAGAGCATATAGTCGGAGCCGGCGGGCCTGTAGCACGAAAACAGGCTTTCCTCTCCTCCCCATCCGGAGAAGAGCAGGGTCAGCCGCGGATTGCCATCCTTTATCAGAAATCTCTGTTCCATCCTATGCCTGCATTATGTTGTGTACCGCCCTTGCGAGGGCGTCAATGTCTTCTTCCGTCATGTCTGCAGTCAGCGAGAACCTGAGCCTCGAGGACCCTTCCGGCACTGTCGGCGGACGTACCGGGAGCACGAAGAATCCCGCCTCCTGCAGTTTCCCGGCATAGCGTACTGCCGCCTCGCTCTCTCCTGCCACTACCGGGATAATCTGGGTGCCGGAGACCATGCCCGGGCAGTAGGGCTCCAGTTCGCCGCGGAGCATCCCGGAAATGGTGCGGAGGTGCTCCCTCCTGTCCTTCATCCCGGGCAGCTTGCCGAGCAGGAACAGGGTCCAGCTCCAGTTCAGCGGGGGCAGGGCCGTGGAGAAGATGAAGGGACGCATCCTGTTTATAAGGAAGTCCCGTATTGTCCTGCTGCACACTACGAAGGCTCCCATCGAGCCCAGGGCCTTCCCGAAAGTGCCGCAGAGGAAGTCTATGTCAGGTATGCAGCCCAGCTCTTCCGCGAGCCCGAGCCCGTGTTCCCCGAACACCCCGAAGGCATGGGCCTCGTCCACATAGAGGGATACATTGCCGTACCTTCTCTTGAGCCGGCATAGCAGCTCCAGGTCGGCCCTGTCCCCGTCCATGCTGTAGACGCTCTCGACCGCTATTATGATGTCGCGGTGTCTCCCGTGCTCCTTCTCAAGTATATTCCCGAGCTGGACCATGTTGTTGTGCCTGAAACGGATGACTTCCGCAGCCGAGAGCCGTATGCCGTCTATTATGCTGGCATGCACGAGCTTGTCCGCCACTATCAGGGTATCCTTCCCTGCGATGGCCGGAAGTATGCCCAGATTCATCTGGTAGCCGCTGTTGAACACCAGGGCGGCTTCTTTCCCGAACATCCCTGCGAGCGTAGCCTCCACCTGCCCGTAGACCGGGAACTCCCCGGAAAGGGAGCGGGAGGACGAAGAGCTCATGACAAGGTCCTCCGGAGTGAGCCTGTCCAGGAAGCCGGAACGCAGGTCCATGTCCCCGGCTATCCCGAGATAGTCGTTCGAGGACAGGTTCAGCATTGTCCGTCCCCCGGCGATGACTTTCCCTCCACGGTGCTCCGCAGGTGTCAGGACCCGCAGGTTCCCGCAGGCGGCAAGCCTGTCGAGCTCGTCTTGCAAATATGTGTCTTCCATTGTAATGTCCTTTTTGCCTGGCGGGGATGCTACATCTCCCCGACAATCTTCACGAGTGCCCCGGTCAGCTTGCCGAGCTGTTCCATGGAGATGATGTACGGCGGCATGATATACACCGTCCGCCCGAACGGCCTTACCCATACGCCTTCCTCCACGAAGCGTCTCTGCATGCGGGCCATGTCCACGGGCTGCTTCACCTCGACGACCCCTATCGTCCCGAGCACCCGCACGTCTTCAACCTGCGGCAGCCCGGAGGCCGTGGCCAGGCCCTTTTTCAGCCCGGCTTCAATCGCCGAAACCTTTTCCTGCCATCCGCAGGAGAGCAGCAGCTCCGTGGAGGCTTTGGCTACTGCGCAGGCCAGGGGATTCCCCATGAATGTGGGGCCGTGCATGAAGGCACGCGGCTCCCGGGAGGATATTGTATCCGCCACCCTCGCGGAGGTGAGCACGGCGGAAAAGGTCATGAAACCTCCTGTCAGGGCCTTGCCTATGCACATTATGTCGGGCTCCACACCGGCGTGTTCCCAGGCGAACAGTTTCCCGGTCCTTCCGAATCCGGTGGCTATCTCGTCGAATATGAGCAGTATGTCGTGCCGGCGGCAAAGTCCGGCGGCTTTCCGCAGATATTCTGGGTGGTAGAACCACATGCCGCCCGCGCCCTGGACTACAGGTTCCAGGACAAGTGCCGCGATGTTGTCGTGATGTCTCTCTATGACTTCCTCAAGAGGCTCTATGTCCCTGCTGTCCCATTCCCCTCCGAACCGTGAGGCCGGGGACGGCACGAAATGCCTCACCGGCAGGGCGCTTCCGAAAAGGGAGTGCATCCCAGTGACAGGGTCGCAGACGGACATCGCGTTCCAGGTGTCGCCATGGTAGCCCCGCCTTATCGTCACGAAGTTCTGCTTTCCGGGCTTCCCTGCGGCGAACTGGTACTGCACGGCCATTTTCATCGCCACTTCCACGGCCACGGAGCCGCTGTCCGCATAGAATATCTTGTCCATAGACGGAGGGGCTATCTCCAGGAGCAGCTTCCCGAGCTCTACTGCCGGACTGTGTGTGAGCCCCCCGAACATGACGTGGGACATTTTCCTGATCTGCTCCTCCGCCGCCCGGTTCAGCACAGGGTGGTTGTAGCCATGTATGGCGCACCACCACGAGGACATCCCGTCTATCAGCCTGGTCCCGTCGTCCAGGACTATCTCACAGCCTTCTGCATGATCCACCCCATAGACCGGCAGGGGATCCGTCGTGGAGGTGTACGGATGCCAGAGATGTTCTCTGTCGAATGATAAGTCAGTATTCATAACCGGCAAATATAAAGACGATGGGCCATAATTGCAAACTAAAGGGCCCGTACCGTCAACCGTCACACGTACCGTCAGCCGCCAGGTATCGTCAGGCGTCGCCGGACTTCCTGTAGCTGCTTATGGCCCACGTCACGACCCCGGCACCGATCACCGCGAGCCCGGCCACATCGTGCCATACGTCGGCAAGGGTGCTCCCTTTCAGGAAGATGGATCGCATGGCGTCGGCAAAGTACCTCATGGGGTTGATGTAGGTTATCGCCTTGGCCCACTCCGGCATGGATGCGATAGGGGTGAATATCCCGCTCATGAGCATGAATATCATGGCGAAGAACCATATTACGAACATGGCCTGCTGGGCATTGCTGCTGTAGTTGGATATCAGGAGCCCGAGCCCGGCGGTCACCACTATGTCCAGGGTGGTGACAAGGAACAGGGCCGGGATGCTGCCGCGGCAGGTGTAGCCGAACACTGCCCAGGCTATGAGCAGGCAGGATGCCAGTATGAAGAATGCTATGGCCCAGTACGGTATCATCTTGCAGACAATGAAGGCCGTCTTGCTTACCGGGGTCACGTTTATCTGCTCTATGGTGCCGGTCTCTTTCTCGGAGACTATGTTCAGGGCCGGCAGGAAAGCTGTTATCATGGTTATGGCTATGACGATGAGGGCCGGTACCATGAACAGCTTGTAGTCCATGTATTCGTTGAAATAGTATTTCTCCGACACCTCTATCTGCGGAGCTGCCGTGGCTCCGGCCTCCTGGCCTGCCCCGTTGCCCTCCATGTATTTCCTTATGCAGCTGAGGATGTACTGCGAGCCGAGGCTGCCCTTTGTCCCGTTCACCGTGTTTATCTTGATGCCTACAGGGAACCCGGAGCCGTTCCCGGTATCCTTTTCGAATCCGGAGTCGATGGTGATTATGGCGTCAGCCTTGTTGTCGTCCATCATCTTCTGTGCCTCGTAGGCGCTGCGGCATCCTGTCACCAGCCTGAAATACCCGGAGGCGGTGCAGGTCTCTATGAGCCGGGCCGACTCCATGCTCATGCTGTTGTCCACGACCACAAGGTTTATGTTCCTTATGTCCATGCTTACGGCAAAGGGGAACACCAGTATCATCAGTATAGGGAACATTACCGCCATCCTCGGCAGCCCGGGATCCCTGAAAAACTGTTTGAATTCCTTTTCTATGAGATATTTCCACATGATTTCCTTCCTCCTGTACCCGGCCGTGGCCGGCTTCCCGTGAATTTATTTCAGCCTTGTCCTGAAGCTCTTGATGCTCACGGCAAGGAACACTGCCGCCATCCCCGTGAGGATGGACAGTTCCTTTACTATGGAGCCGATCCCGTCTCCCTGTATCATGATTTTCTTTACCATGATGATGAACCATTTTGCAGGTATGATGTCCGAGAACCACTGCAGGATCTCCGGCATGCTCTCGCACGGGAAAATTATCCCGGAAAAAATCATTGTAGGCATGGTGAGCCCCATCCCGGAAATCATCAGGGCGGCCTTCTGCGTGGACGATATGACCGAAATGAGGAGGCCTATCGCGAGCGACGCCACCACGAATATCAGGGCCACGGCCGAGAGCAGCGCCAGGCTCCCGTTCACCGGCACCTCCATCACGTAATGGGAGAGGACCAGGATGCTTGCGAAGTTGACCGCCGACAGGGCGAGGTACGGCATCATCTTGCTCAAGATTATCCACTGCGGCTTCACGGGAGAGACAAGGAGAAGCTCGAGTGTGCCTGTCTCCTTCTCCTTCACTATGGACACCGCCGTCATCATGGAACAGATAAGCATGAGGATCAGTCCCATTACCCCCGGGACGAAATTGTACGAGGACTTCATGGCCGGATTGTACATGAGCTGCACCACCGGGGTCATGGAGGCCTGCTTCATCCCTGTCTCCGATACCGTTATCTCCGACTGCACCTCCTGGATTACGCCGGCTACGTAGCTCGTCACTATCCTGGCTGTGTTCGGGTCCGACCCGTCCCCGGTAATCCTCACCTCCGCATGTCCCGAAGACCGGAGTTCCCTGTCGAAGTTCCTTCCGAAGCAGACCGCGACATCGGCCAGGTTCCTGCGGAACAGGCCTTCGATCTCCTCCGGGTCATCTATCATCCCGCAGACGGTGAGATACTTGTTGTGGCTTATCCTGTCCACTATGTCGTCCACCTGCGGGTCCCCCATGTCCCCGCAGACCGCCACACGCACCTCGTTCACCTCGGTGCTTATGGCGAACCCGAAAAGGATTATCTGCACCACGGGCATTATCATCACTATGAGGATGGTCCTCTTGTCCCTGAATATATGGAGGAACTCTTTTCTTATGGATGCAAGGAATTCTTTCATGCTCACTCCTCCCTTTCGGCCCTGCCGGCCACAATCCTGAAGACTTCGTCCATGTTCGCGGCCCCGTATTTCTCCTTCAGCCTGCCAGGGGTCTCCATGGCCGCTATCCTGCCGTCCACCATGATGGAGACCCTGTCGCAGTATTCTGCCTCGTCCATGTAGTGGGTGGTCACGAAGACCGTGATGCCCTTGGCCGAGGCTTCGTATATCATTTCCCAGAACCTTCGCCTCGTTTCCGGGTCCACGCCTCCGGTGGGCTCGTCAAGGAAGATTATCTGGGGCTCGTGCACGAGGGCTATGCTGAACGACAGCTTCTGTTTCCACCCGAGGGGGAGGCTGCCTGCAAGGGTGTCCCTTACTTCCTTCATGTCGAGTATGTCAAGCATCTCTACGGTCTTTTCCTTTATCTTCCTGTCACCCAGCCCGTAGATGCCCCCGAACAGCCGTATGTTCTCCTTTACGGTCAGGTCCGGATACAGGGAGAACTTCTGGCTCATGTAGCCTATGTGCTTCTTGATTTTCTCCTGCTCCCGGTTTATGTCGAACCCGGCTACCGTGCCTTCCCCTCCGGTGGGGCGGCTCAGGCCGCAAAGGATTCTCATGGCGGTGGTCTTCCCGGCCCCGTTCGCCCCGAGGAAGCCGAAAATCTCCCCCTTGCGGACGTGGAAGCTGATATGGTCCACAGCCGTGAAATCCCCGAACCTTTTCGTGAGGTCCCTTATCTCCATTGCGTTCAGTCCTGCGTTGTCCATTTCCTTGATAATTGCATGAAACAGTCTTCTATGCCCGGACTTATCTCCTCTGCGCTGCAGTCGGTGAAGCCCGACCGGGCGGCTTCTGCCACAATCCTTTCCCTGCCGGTCATGGCCGGGTCGTATGCCACGTGGTGGGAGTCCCCGAATGAGAAGCAGCTTATCACCCCAGGCATCTCCCGGAGCCTTTTAAGCAGCGGGTACATCCTTCCGGCCTTCACGGAGAGCATCCTGTGCGGATATGCAGCCACGAGGCTGGACGGGGTGCCGGTGCCGATTATTCTGCCCTCCTTTATGAGTGCCAGCCTGTCACAGAGCGCGGCCTCGTCCATGTACGGGGTGGAGACGAAGACCGTGACCCCGGACTCCCTTATCCTCCCGAGCATGTTCCAGAACTCCTTCCGGCTTACGGCGTCAACCCCCGTGGTGGGCTCGTCGAGGAAAAGCACCGAAGGCTTGTGCACCAGGGCGCAGCACAGGGCGAGTTTCTGCTTCATCCCGCCCGAGAGCTTTCCTGCACGGCGGTCACGGAAAGGCTCTATCTGGGAATATATCTCCCGGATGGTCTGGTAGCTGTCCTCTACGGTGGTGCCGAACAGGGTGGCGAAGAACTCCAGGTTCTCCTTGACGCTCAGGTCCTGGTACAGGGAAAATTTCCCGGGCATGTAACCTATCTTCTTCCTGATCAGGTAATAGTCCTTCACCATATCCAGGCCGCATATCCTCCCGCTTCCGGAGTCAGGCATCATGAGGGTGGTCATGATCCTGAACAGGGTGGTCTTCCCGGCCCCGTCCGGCCCTATGAGCCCGAATATCTCCCCGGTCTCCACTTCCAGGGAAATGTCCCTGACGGCTGCGGTCTTCCCGTAGCTCCTGGATATGTCCTTTATTTCTATGGAATACATCTCCGGTCTGTTTTTGACGGTCGCCCTGCCCTACAGGACAATGTAGGCGTACATCCCGAGCTTCAGCCTCCCGTCGTTCCTGACGGCTACCTTGACGGCATATACCAGGTCGGCCCTCTCGTCCCTTGTCTGTATGTTCTTCGGGGTGAACTCGGCCTCGTCCGAGATCCATGTCACCTTCCCGGTGTACCTGTCCGGCTCCCTGGTGCCGTTGTCCGGGATTACGGTCACCTCGTCCCCGAGCTTCACTTCCGAGAGCTGGGCGGTAGTGAAGTATGCCCTTACATAGAGGTTCTCCATGTCGGCGACCTTGAAGAGAGGCTTGCCGGTTGTCACCATTTCCCCGGCCTCGGCGTACTTGGTGAGGACGGTGCCGTCTATCGGGGACTTTATCCTGCATTTCGCGAGCATGTCCTCTGTCTGGGCTATCTGTACGTCGATGGTGCCGGTCTCACGGTCTATGTTCTCGTTGTTCTGCCTGTAGTTCTGCTCCGCAGCGGCTATCTGGCCTTTAAGGACGGCTATCTCCGATTCTATGTCATCCACCTGCTTCTGCGTGCCGGCATCCTTGGCGAGCAGGTCGCTGAAACGCCGCAGCTCGGTCTCCAGGTTCTCCAGCCTTGCGTACTGTGCCTCTGTCTGGCACTTTATGTCCACTTTCTTCACGAGGGCGCTGGCCTTCCTGCTTATGAGCTCCTCCTTCTTGAGGTAGGTCTGTACGGAGTCGATGCAGCCGACATACGTGCCTCTGGACAGCACGTCCCCCTCTTCTATGTCCAGGGTGATGAGTCTCCCGCTGTTCTCGGCGGACACGGTCACTTCCGTGGCGTTTATCTGCCCGCAGGCATCGAAATCGGGAGCCTTCATGCGGCAGGATACCAGTGCCGCCGCTGCCGCCGCTACTGCGGCGATATTTGTGACAATCCTTTCCATCTTTTAAAATATCAATATCCTAAACAATTCTTCAGTTCGTAAATGGCCATGAACAGCTGGATCCTGTGTATGGACTCCGCTACCCTTGCGTTGTGCTCGTCGTCTATCCTGTCCATGAGGTCGGTCATGGATATTGTCCCGTTCATGTACTGCTCCTCCCCGGCTGCCCTTATGGATTCCCGGAGGGCTATTATCTCGCGGTCCTTCTCAAGCATCTCCCGCGCTTTCTCGATGTCGCTGCGCATCTGTGTGGCGTTCAGGTTCGTGTTGAAGATGAAGGTCTCCCTGTCGGATTCTATCGTCCTCATCTGCGCGTCCAGCTTCCGCTTCTCTCCCTTCCTCGTGTACAGGGCCCCTATGTCCCAGGTCATCCTGATGCCGGCCGTGTAGTATGGCTGGAAGGAGTTTTCAAGGATGTTGAGCCCCGGCCGCCCGATGCCGCCCTGCAGGGAAAGGTTGAACTTCGGGGATATCTTCGAGTTGAGCTGGTGGACCTGGGCGTCGTTCTGCGCCATCTGCGCATCGTACAGTGCCAGTTCCGGCCTCGCTATCCCGGAAGGTATGTCCAGGTCCTCGTCTTCGTCCGGGACCACGAACTCCTGTCCCCCGAGGTCCATGCCAGTAAGCTTCCCGAGCATCTCTACGTATGCCTTCCTGTCCGCCAGGAGCTCGTCCTCCTGCTGCTCGCAGTTCAGTATGTTCACCTTTATCATGTCCAGGTCGGACTTGTAGGCTATGCCGTTGTCTATCCCGGCCTGTACCTGGCGGGCATTCCTGTCGAGGCTTTCCCGCAGGATGGCGTTCTGCTTTATCTGCCCGTCTATGAGCAGGATCCCGAGATATACCTTCTCGACCCTCTCGTTTATCGAATACAGTGACACCTCGACCTGCTTCTTCTGTACCTCGGCCCCGGCGGTGACAACCTTCTTCTGGCTCCCGGAGGTCCCGCCGTCCCATATTGTCTGGCTGATCTCCCCGACGAGGGAGTACTGGTCGTGCGGGAGGTTGAAGGAGAACCCCGGGATGTCGAACGGCATCTCCACCACATCGGACTGGTAGGTTGCCTTGCCCGAGATGTTGATATGCGGCAGCCAGGATTTGGAGACGTTGGCTATGTCATACCTGGCGGCCTCCTCTATGAGGTTGAGCTGCTTTATCTGCGGGTAGTTCTCCCGTGCCAGCTCCATGCACCTCTCTATGGTTATCTGCGCTCCCGAGGGCAGGGAGAAACACAGTGCCGCGCCGAGCACTGCTGCCGCGGCCTTGAATTTTGTTGTTGCCATTATTGTATGTTTCCGTAAAGTCTTGATCTTATAAGTTCTATGATTTCCTTTTTCCTTTCTTCGAGGAATCTCTCGGGAGCATCGTCTCCTATGCCCGGGATCATTTTCCTTGCCGTCTGGAGGAGCATGATGGTGGAGACGCTGAGGGACCCTATGTCCATGAGAAGCTGGTCCGGGTCTACCTGCCGTATCCTGCCGCTGGCGGCTTCTTCCAGGAACATGCGTCGGTGGAAGTCTATCATACGCCTGGACGGCTCTATGATGCGTTCCCGTATCCGTCCTGTCACTTCCGGGTTGAAGCGGATGGTGTCAAACAGGAACTGCGGGAGCCGCGGATACTTTGCCAGGAAGTTGAAATGTGCGGTTATCCCTTTCTCGAGTGTTTCCCAGAACGGGGCATCCTTCTTCATTACAGGCCGCAGGGCCGCCTGGAGTTCGGCAAGTGCCTTGTCGAGCACTTTGAGGAATATCTGTTCCTTGGTCCTGAAATAGTAATGGAGCATGGCATGGGTCACCCCGGCCTTTTCGGCTATCATTGTCGTGGTCGTGAGCTTGTACCCGTGCTCGAGGAACATTTCCTCGGCAGCGTCCATTATTGCCTGTTCCGTGTTGCCCTGTTTCCTGCCTCCCGGTTTCCTGGACGTCTCTGTTCCTGTGTTTAACTTCATTGTCTAATAGTTTTGTTTAACAGTTCTGTTAATATAGCCGCAAATATATGTCTTTTCTTGTAACGTTGTCTTTTTCCGGTCAAATTTTTTCCGCCTGGTCCTCAAAGGCACCCCGGCCTCCGCCAGGAACGGCCCGGGCGCCGCTTGCTTCCGTCCCGTCTGCGGGTCCGGAAATTGTTCTCAGTTAGTCAATGGTTTATCAGAAAGACGTTTGAGGGTGACCCGAAAGGAATTTTTCCTTTTTGAGAATTGAATATTTGGAACAGGACTCCATCAGGAGCACGAATAAAAAGAGGGCGAGTCTGACTTTTGACCCGCCCTCTCAAACCTCTTGATTTGCCGGCGGAAAGACAGGGATTCGAACCCTGGGAACAGTTACCCGTTCACCGCATTTCGAGTGCGGCCCGATCGACCACTCCGGCATCTTTCCAGTCAGGCTGCAAAGATAATAAAAAGATGATGAATTTATACAGGAAAATTTCCGGGAGTTTCTGAAAATTCAAAACAGTTTCCTATTTTTGTATAAAAATACAGTAAGGATGTCACTTCTAAGAGCTATACTTGCCATATTATTTCCCCCGCTTTCGGTTGTCGACAAGGGCTGCGGCTCTTTCCTGATAGTCTGTGCGCTGACATTATTGGGGTGGATTCCGGGTATAATAGCCGCACTTGTAATTTTGAACAAAGCTGACTGATCCGGGCGGCGGCCCGCCATAATTTATACGAAGGTTGCTATGATTGAACAGGTCCCGGCCGGAATATCCGAAATGACATCGCATGTGCGTATCCTCGTCTCATGCGCCCTGGTCGTTTCCGCTTATCTCGTCGATTTCCTGTGCTGCAGGATACTCGTCCCGCTTATCCAGAAGGTGGCGGTGAGGACGGCCTTCAAGTGGGACAACTATCTGACTGACAGCAAGGTCCTGCACAATGTCTTCCACCTTCTTCCGCCCGTTACCTTCTATGTTGCACTTCCCCTGCTTTTCCCGGGGCCCTCGCTATGGACTGACCTGCTGCTGAAGGCGTTCGCTGTCTATATCATAGTGGTGGCATGCCGTCTTGTCTGCGAATTCATAACTTCCCTCTATGCCATCTCGGCCGACTCTGAAGTCCTGAAGGACAAACCCATGAAGGGGGTATACCAGATGCTGAAGGTCGTTGTGGTCTGCATCTGTGCCATCCTGGTCATCGGGGTCCTGATGGAGAAGGATTTCACGAGCCTGATAGCCGGGCTCGGTGCTTCCGCCGCCGTGCTGATGCTCGTCTTCAAGGACACGATCCTCGGCGTTGTGGCCGGCGTGCAGCTTTCCGCCCACGATATGCTCCGCCCGGGAGACTGGATAATGATGGACAAGTACGGGATAAACGGTACCGTCGAGGAAGTTACGCTGAACACGGTGAAGGTCCGGAACTGGGACAAGACCGTGACAACGGTCCCGCCTTACGTCCTTGTAAGCGATTCGTTCAAGAACTGGAGGGGGATGCGCGAGAGTGAAGGGCGCAGGGTCACCCGTGCCCTGCGTATAGATGTGAACTCCATAAGGTTCTGTACAGAGGAGGAACTCTCCCGCTTTGCCGGGCTCCCTTGGGCCGGGAACCTTTCCACGGAGGACAAGGTGGTCAACCTGAAGCTGTTCCGTGCGGCTGTCGAGCATTACCTGAAAGGGCTCGCGGATGTCAATGCCGACCTTATGCTGCTTGTCCGGCAGCTCGAGCCGACTTCCGAGGGCCTGCCTCTCCAGCTGTACTTCTTCACTGGAGCGAAGGACTGGGTCCCTCACGAGCACATAGCTTCCGACGTGGTCGAGCATGTCATAGCCACACTCCCGGACTTCGGGCTGCGCCTCTACCAGAAGCCTTCCGGACTCGACCTGGCCCGATTGTCCGGAATAAATGAAGGCAATTCAAAAGATTTGATATCACTCGGAGAATAGAATATCTGAAAGGGATGTTGAGACTGGGCTGACCTCGCGGAAAGGCAAGAAAAAGAGGGTGACACAAAAGAGATTTTGTGTCACCCTCAAACGTCTTTCTTCGAAAGACTGGCCCCATCCTAACCCCCTGCACCCCCTATTAGGGGGATCTCGCACCTACCCGGTGCGGTCCCTTCGGGACTTGTTAAGGCTTTTGGGTCATCCCC
>JADIMQ010000011.1 GCA_017694655.1 Candidatus Cryptobacteroides merdigallinarum | reverse complement strand
AGCCACAGCCCTCTGCTGCTCGTCATTTAACCCCTCCAGAATAGAACTCATTTTGTTTTCCATAATGGCGCGAAATTACGAAAAAATTAAGTATATTCGCGGCGGTTTTGAGAAAATACGCAAAAACGGTTTATATAATGTCTAACATCATCGAATTGAAAAGAGGGCTGAACATCCCGATAGCCGGGTCCGCAGCCCTGAAAGCGAAGAAGGTGGTAATTCCTGACGTTGTGGCTGTCAAACCGACCGATTTCAGAGGCCTCCTGCCGAGGCTTCTTGTAAGAGAAGGAGACACAGTGCTTGCAGGCTCCCCGATATTCGCCGACAAGGTATCTCCGGAAATCCTTTTCACTTCTCCAGTCAGCGGGACCGTATCCGAAATAGTCCGCGGAGAGAAAAGGAAACTGCTCGAAGTCCGGATAAAGGCCGACAAGGAGCAGAAGTATGAAGATTTCGGGGCAGTGAAAGTCTCCTCGCTCGACGCGGAAAAGATAAAGGGACTCCTCCTCAAGAGCGGACTGTGGCCGGCAATCATCCAGAGGCCATACGGCACACTGGCCAGGCCGTCCGGGACACCGAAAGCCATCTTCATATCGGCATTTTCCACCGCACCCCTGGCCGCGAATCCTGAATTCGCACTCAGGGAAGAATTCGAAAACATACAGACCGGAATCAACGCGCTCGCAAAACTCACCAAAGGCGGAGTGCATGTATCCTTCAGCAGCTCCAACTATTCCGGCACACCTTTCCACAAGCTCGAGAACATCACACCCCACATCTTCGGAGGGAAACATCCGGCAGGCAATGTCGGGGTACAGATAAGCCATATATCCCCTATTTCCAAGGGCGACGTGGTATGGACAGTCTCCCTCGCCATGACGGCGGCCATCGGAAAGCTGTTCAATACCGGCAGGTACGACATGAGCCGCCTCGTGGCCGTCACAGGCCCGAAGGCCATCGACCCGTCGTATGTGAAGGGGATAGCAGGAATGTCAATGAAGGACATAGACGGGTTCTTCGATGACAAGGACGGGGACATCCGCTTCATAAGCGGGGACGTGCTCACCGGCACCAATGTGGGCAAGGACGGTTTCCTCGGGTTCTTCGACAACCAGATAACCCTCATAAAGGAAGGGACGGAATGCGAGGTGCTCGGCTGGGCAAAACCATTCAGGACAAAGCAGTTCAGCGCATCCAAGGCGTATTTTTCATGGCTGTCGCCGAACAAGACCTACGACATGGACACGAACACCCACGGGGAGCCGCGCGCATTCGTGCTCTCGAACGTATATTCGAAGGTACTCCCTATGGACATCTACCCTGTCTACCTCCTGAAGGCCTGCCTTGCCGGAGACATAGACAAGATGGAGAAATTCGGAATCTACGAAGTGCTCGAGGAGGATCTCGCGCTCTGTGAATTCGTATGCCCGTCCAAGATCGGCATCCAGGCGATCCTCTCTGACGGAATTGATCTTATGATGAAAGAAATGGCTTAAAATCAGGGGTATGAACGGATTAGTCAAATTTATGCACAAAATAAAGCCGACCTTCAGCGAAGGCGGCAAACTGAGCTTCCTGCATTCCACGTTCGAAGCTTTTGAATCTTTCCTGTACGTCCCCGGGACAGTCACCTCGAAGGGAACACACATCAAGGACGCGCTTGACCTGAAGAGGGTCATGATCATAGTCGTGCTCGCCCTCGTGCCGAGCCTCCTTTTCGGTATATGGAACACCGGATACCAGCACAACGCCGCCTTCGGCCTCGGCTGGGGTTTCTGGCAGATGGTATGGTACGGTTTCGTGAAGATCATCCCCCTGTACCTCGTGTCCTACATCGTAGGTCTCGGGATTGAGTTCATCTCCGCCCAGATCAGGGGACACCAGGTGAATGAAGGATACCTGGTCACCGGTATGCTGATACCTCTCATCGTCCCTATCGACGTGCCTCTCTGGATGCTCGCGATAGCAGTGGCTTTCGCCGTGATCATCGGCAAGGAGATATTCGGCGGCACGGGCATGAACATCTGGAACCCGGCACTCCTCTGCCGCGCTTTCCTCTTCTTCTCTTACCCGAGCAAGATGTCGGGAGACACGATATGGACCGGCGGCCTGACAAGGTATCTTACCGACGGGACGGCCTACGCCTGCGGCAACGGCGTGGTGGACGGGTTCTCCGGGGCTACCCCGCTCGTACATGCCGGACAGGGCATACAGGCCCTTGACTCGGCCGGCATCTCTTTCCTCGACCTCTTCATCGGAAACGTCGGGGGTGCCGTCGGCGAGACTTCCGTAATAGCCATCCTCCTTGGCGCCATCCTGCTGATATGGACAGGGGTGGCAAGCTGGAAGATAATGCTTTCATCCGTGATAGGGGCCCTTGCGGTAGGCTTCCTTGCCAATGCCCTCGCTACTGACGCGACACCTTACCTGCAGCTTCCTGCATGGTACCACCTCGTGCTCGGAGGATTCGCCTTCGGTACAGTATTCATGGCGACAGACCCGGTGACATCGGCCCAGACCGAGACAGGGAAATGGATATACGGCTTCCTGGTAGGTGCACTCACCGTCACGGTAAGGCTCTTCAACCCTGGATACATGGAAGGAATGATGCTCGCGATCCTGCTCATGAACACATTCGCACCTCTGATCGACCACTATGTCGTGGAGGCTTCCCTGGGCAGGAAGGCCAGGAAAGTTAAAATCGCTTAAATATTATAAGGTATGAACACTAACGGTAATACATATACAGTAATATACTCGACTGTACTCGTAGTGCTGGTTGCCGCGATCCTGGCTTTCGTGGCACTGAGCCTGCAGGACAAGCAGAACGAGAACGTGAAGCTGGAGACCATCACCAAACTGCTCAGCGCCGCATCCCAGTCTGACGGGTCCTTCGTCATAGGGGAAGATACCGATGTGCTCGGACTCTATTCCGGGAAAATCAAGGATGCCTTCTATGTGGACGGGAACGGGAAGAAGGTCAGCGAGATGAACACCGGCAAGAAGAATGTCAAGGAAATCGAGGTTACCACGACTTCCAACCTCAAGGCGGAAAACGACAAGATGAAGAAGATAGAAGACGGGGATGCTTCCCTGCTCGGGGAGCTCAGGCTTCCTGTCTATGTCTTCGACATCAACGGGAAGGACGTGACGGTGATCCCGTGCTACGGTGCAGGGCTCTGGGGACCTATCTGGGGCTATCTTGCCATAGCCTCCGACGGCAAGACCGTCACCGGGGCGGTATTCGACCACAAGGGCGAGACTCCGGGACTGGGCGCGAAGATAGTGGACAAGTCCTTCTGCGACGAGTTCATAGGCAAGACCCTGAACATGACCGGGGAGACTGTATTCGCGGTAGTGAAGGCCACAGCCGTCACTGAACCTGAACACAGCGTGGACGCCATAAGCGGTGCCACCATCACCTCACAGGCTCTCGGCAAGAGCATCAACCTGTGGGCCAGATACTATATGCCTTATCTTTCCGGGGTGGCAGCCTCCGCACAGGAGGCATCTGCGGCAGAGGCTGCCGCAGTGGCAGATGAAGCCGCAGCCGGGACATCAGGAACAAACATTAACGAGGAGGAATAGGAAATGAGTGATATAAACTTCAAAGACGTACTGTTGAAACCGATATTCAAGGGGAATCCGGTGACGGTCCTTGTGCTCGGTATCTGTTCTTCTCTTGCCGTCACCGTACAGATGAAAGGGGCATGCGTAATGGCTCTTTCCGTCATCGTGGTGACAGGCCTCTCAAGTTTCGTGGCTTCAATCCTCAGGAACACCATACCTAACCGTATCAGGATCATAGTGCAGCTCGTGGTAGTGTCGCTCATGGTGATACTGGTTGACCAGTTCCTCAAGGCATACGCATATAGCGTGAGCAAGACCTTGTCCGTCTATGTCGGGCTCATCATCACCAACTGTATCGTGATGGGACGTATAGAGGCCTACGCCCTCGGCAACAAGCCTATCCCTTCCCTGCTCGACGGACTCGCCAACGGAGCCGGCTACGGTCTCATCCTGGTGGTCGTGGCCTTCTTCCGGGAGATTCTCGGTTCCGGCACGCTGTTCGGGTTGAGGATAATACCGGAATCCTTCTACAATGCCGGGTACATGGACAACGGACTCATCATACTTCCTCCTATGGCTCTCATCCTCCTGGGCATAATTGTCTGGATACAGAGGAGCATACAGAAGGACCTTCAGGAAAAATAACGTCAAACTCGAATCGAAATGGAATATATAAGCTTGTTTGTTAAGTCAATTTTCGTTGACAACATGATATTCGCCTACTTTCTCGGCATGTGCTCGTACCTGGCGGTATCAAAGAATGTGAAAACGGCTACCGGTTTGGGTGTCGCTGTTATTTTCGTGCTGCTGGTCACACTGCCCATCAACTACCTCCTCAACGAGCATGTGCTCAAGGCGGGGGCCCTTTCCTGGATGGGCGAGAAGTTCGCGTCAATAGACTTGAGCTTCCTGAGCTTCATAGTGTTCATAGCCGTAGTCGCGGCAATAACCCAGATTGTGGAGATGGTGGTGGAGAAATTCGCCCCGGCCCTCTACTCCCAGCTCGGTATCTTCCTTCCGCTGATCGCAGTGAACTGCGCCATCCTCGGAGGTTCGCTGTTCATGCAGGAGAGGGATTTCGTGAACGTAGGTGAAGCGACCGTATATGCGCTCGGTTCCGGTATCGGCTGGTTCCTCGCCATCGTCACGCTGGCAGCCATAAGGGAGAAGCTCTCCTACTCGAACGTTCCGGCGCCTCTGCGCGGACTCGGCATCACGTTCATTACAGTCGGGCTCATGGCCATATCGTTCATGACCTTTATGGGAATCCAACTTTAATTCAGGAGGTTTACGAAAAATGGAAAATTTTGTTCCTACCATCATAATCGCAGTGATAGCAATAGTTGTTGTCACTCTTGTTCTCGTGGCTCTGCTCCTGTACGTCAAGATCAGGCTGACACCGTCAGGGAAGGTGACAATCAGCATCAACGACGGGCAGAAAGAAGTGGAAGTCACCCCTGGAAGCTCCCTGCTTGCCACACTTGCGGAGCAGAAGATCTTCCTCCCGTCCGCCTGCGGTGGAAAAGGAAGCTGCGGCCAGTGCAAATGCCGCGTACTTGAAGGCGGCGGCACAATACTTCCTACCGAGGTCGGGTTCTTCAGCAGGAAACAGATTCTTGACCACTGGAGGCTCGGATGCCAGGTAAAGGTGAAGGAGAACCTGAAGATTGTCGTGCCTGAATCGGCATTGAGCGTAAGGAAATGGGAATGCGAGGTGGTGTCCAACCGCAACGTGGCCACGTTCATAAAGGAATTTGTCGTGAAACTCCCTGAAGGAGAGCACCTCAACTTCCGCTCCGGAGGCTACATACAGGTGGATGTACCTGCAATCACAGTAGACTACAAGGATATAGACGTGGACGAACAGTACCGTGCAGACTGGGAGAAGATGGGCATGTTCAACCTGAAGATGGTAAATCCTGAAGCTACACTCAGGGCCTACAGTATGGCCTGCTACCCTGCGGAAGGCGACATCATAAAGCTGAATGTCAGGATAGCGACACCTCCGGTGAACCGTGCCACAAAGCAGTTCGAGGCTGTGAACCCGGGTGTATGCTCTTCCTACATATTCTCCCTGAAGCCGGGCGACAAGGTTACAATCTCCGGTCCTTACGGAGAGTTCTTCCTGCCGGACAACCTTCCGGAAGACCAGGAGCTCATCTTCATCGGAGGAGGTGCGGGTATGGCCCCGATGAGAAGCCACATCATGCACCTGTTCAAGACAGAGAAGACGTCAAGGAAGGTGAACTTCTTCTACGGCGCACGCAGCCTGAAGGAGGCGTTCTATCTCGACGACTACCATGCCCTCGAGAAAGAGTTCCCGAACTTCAAGTTCCACCTGGCCCTCGACAGGCCGGATCCTGCGGCCGATGCGGCCGGGGTAGCCTACACTGCGGGCTTCGTACATACCGTACTCTACGAGACATACCTGAAGCAGCATGAGGCACCTGAAGATGCCCTCTACCTGATGTGCGGACCTCCAATGATGACCCAGTCCGTACTGAACCTGCTCGACAGCCTCGGTGTACCGCCGGAGAACATTCTCTTCGACAACTTCGGAGCATAAGGCCAGGCGCGGACAATATATATCCTCACCTCGGCAATTTGTGCAAGCACAATTGCTCTCTGTTCGTCAATGGTTTCGAAGAAAGACGTTTGAGGGTGACACAAAATTTCTTTTGGGTCACCCTCTTTTTTATTTTCAGGTATTTTCAGTATCTTTGAAAGTTTGTTACATGGAATAGATTATGGGAATTTTTGACAAGGGCGTACAGAAGACGAAGAGGAGCTTTTTCGAACGGATTTCACGGGCGGTAGTCGGCAAGTCCAAGGTGGATGACGAGACTCTCGATGCTATAGAGGAGGCTCTTGTCGCCACCGACATGGGCGTGGACACTACCCTGAAAATCATAGACAATCTTGAGGAAAGGGTGCACAGGGACAAGTTCGTCTCCTTTGACGAGCTCGTGGACCTTCTCCACGACGAGATTGCCAAGCTCCTGAATGTCTCCGGGGACGGTGCCGCGGACGAGCCCGTGGAGCCCTTCGACTTCTCGAAGAAGCCTTACGTGATAATGGTGGTGGGCGTCAACGGAGTGGGCAAGACCACCACTATCGGCAAGCTTGCCGCCAGCCTCAGTGCCCGCGGCAAGAAAGTCGTGCTCGGGGCTGCTGACACTTTCCGGGCGGCAGCAGTTGACCAGCTCACCATCTGGGCAGAGCGTGCCGGTGTGGACATAGTAAAGCAGGCAATGGGCTCCGACCCTGCGTCAGTGGCCTACGATACCGTGAAGTCTGCGGTGGCAAAGGGCGCGGACGTGGTCCTTGTCGACACTGCAGGGCGTCTGCACAACAGGGTGGACCTGATGAATGAGCTCACCAAGATCCGCAATGTCATGCGCAAGGTCATTCCTGATGCCCCTCACGAGGTCCTGCTCGTGCTTGACGGCTCTACCGGACAGAACGCCTTCCAGCAGGCCAGGGAATTTTCCCGGGCGACGGAGGTCTCTGCCTTGGCTGTCACCAAGCTGGACGGTACGGCGAAGGGCGGGGTAGTGATAGGTATCGTGGACCAGTTCAAGATACCTGTGAAATTCGTGGGTATAGGTGAAGGAGTGGATGACCTGAAGGTCTTCGACAAGCGGGAGTTCGTCAATTCCCTGTTCTCGAAGGATGATTTGAAGTGACGTTGGAGGAAGCCCGGGACGGCATTTCCTGCCGCTCTGCCGGCAGACGGCCTGCAGCCGGGGCCTTTCCACTTGGAGTGTATTTTACTGACGATATATAGAGTTTGGATATGAAGATTTCGTACAACTGGCTCAAGGACTACCTTAAATGTAATCTCAGTCCTGAAGAAATAGCGCAGGCGCTGACCTCGATCGGGCTCGAGGTGGATGCGATGGAGGAGACGGAACAGATTCCCGGCGGCCTTGCCGGAGTGGTAGTGGCGGAGGTTCTCGAATGCCATGACCATCCGGATTCAGACCATCTGCATGTCACCATGGTGGACGCCGGCAGCGGGGAACCGCTGCAGGTGGTATGCGGGGCCCCGAACGTGGCGGCAGGGCAGAAGGTGCTGCTGGCTACCGTGGGTACCGTGCTCGGGGAGAATTTCAAGATAAAGAAATCCAGGATACGGGGAGTGGACTCCTATGGCATGATATGCGCCGAGGACGAGCTCGGGATAGGTACCTCTCATGACGGTATCATGGTCCTCGAACCGTCGGCCGTGCCGGGCACCCCGGCGAAAGAGTACCTGAAACTTGAGAGCGACTCGCTCATCGAGATAGGCCTTACAGCGAACAGGGTGGACGCCGCGTCGCACATCGGAGTCGCCCGTGACCTTTACGCTTATCTGAAGCTCAACGGCATACCATGCTCCCTGGAGATTCCGGACGTGTCGGCATTCATGGAGGGCGGTGAGGGCACCTGCACTTCGGACACGGAGATTGACGGGGCCATAACCGTCGATGTGGAGGCGCCGGACGGGGCCCCGCGCTATACCGGCACGACCATCACAGGGGTGAAGGTGGCCCCGTCACCGGAATGGCTCCAGAAGAAGCTGCTTTCCATAGGCCTGAGGCCTATCAACAACATAGTCGACATCACCAATTTCGTCCTCATGGAGACCGGGCAGCCTCTGCACGCTTTCGATGCCGCGAAGATAAAGGGGCACAAGGTAATCGTCCGCAGGGCCCTGGAAGGTGAGAAGTTCACCACCCTGGACGGGGTGGAAAGGACCTTGTCGGCGGAAGACCTCATGATAGCCGACACCGTGAAGCCGATGTGCCTTGCCGGGGTGTTCGGCGGCGAGGATTCCGGGGTGACAGGTTCCACGTCCGACGTTTTCCTTGAAAGCGCATATTTCAACCCGGTATCTGTCCGGAAAAGCGCGAAGCGTCATTCCCTTTCTACGGACGCGTCTTTCAGGTACGAGCGCGGGGCCGATCCTCTCATTGCAGAATATGCTGCCAAGCGTGCAGCCTTGCTCATCTGCGGACTCGCCGGGGGCAAGGTCACCGGGAAGATGCAGAAGGTGGAGAACGGGATTTTCTCCAGGAAGGTCATAGACCTGGACTACGGCAGGATAGAGTCATTCATCGGCAAGAAGATAGGCGGTGACGTGATTGAATCCATCCTTACATACCTGAACTATGATTTCATTTCCAGGGAAACGGCGGAAGACGGCAGCGCAAAGGGTGCCAGGGTCGCCGCCCCTTCCTATATGGTGGATGTCTACCGTGAATGCGATGTGGTGGAGGAGATACTGCGCATATACGGATATAACAACATAGAGCTCCCGTCCGGGGTGAAGATGTCTGTGAACGCCACCGTCAAGCCGGAGCCGGAACTCGTCCGCAATACCATCTCCGACTTCCTGGCCTCCAACGGCTTCAACGAGATAATGAACAACTCCCTCACCAGGTCCGGATATTATTCGAAGCTGAAGACCTTCCCGGAGGAGAAGTGCGTGCGGATAATCAACCCGCTCAGCTCCGACCTCAATGTGATGAGGCAGACCCTCATCTTGAGCGGACTGGAGGTTGTCGCCTACAACATCAACCGCCAGAACCTGAACCTGAGGCTGTTCGAATACGGCTCCGTCTATTCCTTCAGGCCGGGAAGCGACGGGAAGACCCTCGACAGCTATGAGGAAAGCACGGCCTTTTCCATGCTCATGACAGGCCCTGGCGAGAAGACCTGGAGGAACGGCCAGCACAAGAGCGACTATTTCATGCTCAAGGGTTATCTGGAGCTCCTGTTCAGGCGCTTCGGGGCGGATATCTACAATATGGAATGTTCCCCGGCCCCTGCCGACATCTTTTCCGAGGGCATGGCCTACAGGCTTCCGGGCAGCGGCAGGCAGCTCGCTGTCATGGGGACAGTGTCGCCTGCACTCCTGAAGCAGTTCGGTATCAGGCAGCCGGTATATGCCGCCGAGATAAGCTGGCCTGAACTTTTCGCCCTGGTAAGGAGAGACAGGATAAAGTACAGCGAACTTCCGAAGTATCCGGAGGTCAGGAGGGACCTTGCCCTGCTCCTGGACGAGTCCGTCTCGTATGCGGACCTGTACAGATGTGCCTGCAGGACGGGCCGGAAGATGCTCAAGAGCGTTACCCTCTTCGATGTCTACAGAGGGGACAGGATTGCCTCTGACAAGAAGCAGTATGCCCTCGGCTTTGTCCTCCAGGATGCAGAAAAGACCTTGACGGACAAGGATGTGGACAATATCATGACGCGTTTCGTCAATGTCTTCTCGAAAGAGTTCGGGGCAGTCTTGAGATAAGTCCGGGCCATGGAGATTAATTCCGGGAAATATGCCTTCAGGCCTGCCGCGGCGGTGCTTTCTTTCGTGCTTCTTCTCCTGTCCGCAATCTCGTGCGGACGGGACGGGAAGATTATACCTAAGGGGAAGATGGCCGAGATATATGCCGACATGTTCATCGCCGACCAGTGGATAAACCAGAACTTCAAGGCCTCGAAGACGGCCGATACCACCATGGTGTACGAGGCCATTTTCCGCAGTTACGGCTACGGAGAGGAGGACTACAGGAGAAGTGTGGACCATTATATCCAGGACCCGGACCGCTTCGCAAGGATATTGAGGCAGTCTGTCCTGATAATAGATGAACGGATTTCGGAAGACAGGGCCGAGCTCCGCAAGATCAGGTCCCTCGAGTCGATGCTGCCGGATTCGCTTATTGAGTTCGACTTCAGCCGGATATGGATTTTCGAGAACGGGACTCCGCGCCTGGCCGGAAGGGACAGCCTCGGGTATTTCAGGGACAGGATGGAGTACTTCATCCTCGACCTCCAGCCTCTTGCCGAGCCTGACTCTTCCGCCGTGTCTTTGTATTTCCCGGCGGACACTGTGGCGGCAAGTGCGGACTCCACCGCTTCCGGCCGGGACACTGCCTTTGTCGCCAGGAAGGATACGGTATCTATAGGAAATTGATTATGAAAAGGATAGCAGCAGAATACATATACACGGGAATAGACGATGAGCCATTGAAGAACGGCTATGTCGAATATGGGGACGACGGGACAGTAACCGGAATCGGGACTTGTGCGGACGTGGCTTCGGAACCGGATTTTCGCAAGGGTGCCCTGGTACCGGGCTTTGTCAACTCCCACTGCCATCTCGAGTTGTCGCACCTCCAGGGCAAGTTCAGGAAGGGTACCGGAATGTCCGGCTTCATAAACCAGATAAATGAATTGAGGGACTCCACTCCGGTTGGGGACAGGAAGGCCGCTGCCGCCAGATGGATGGACATCCTGTGGAAGCAGGGGGTATCGGCCATGGCCGACATAAGCAACTGCGACGAGACCTTCAGCCTGAAGGCCTCAAGCCCGGTGTACACGAGGTCCTTCCTTGAGGTATTCGGTACCGAACCGGAGGACTGCGGAGCCATAATGGACGGTGTCAGGAAGCTCGCCGCAGAGGCTGCCGCAGCCGGCATCGATGCCGCCCCTACTCCACACGCCTGCTATACCATGAGCCCGGAGCTTGTCACCGCGGCTTCCGCAGACGGCCTCGCTTCAGGCTTCCTGTCCTACCATTCGGAGGAAAGCCGGGAGGAGGAAGACATGCTTGTTTCCGGGACGGGGGCCCTTGCGGACAATTACCGGGGCCGGCATCTGTCCACACCTCCCGTTACGGGAAAGCCTTCCCTGTGCTATTTCGTGGACAGGCTGCTGAAAGTGCATGAACCTCCGTTCATGGAGCATATCCTCCTTGTCCATAACGTGTGCCTGACTCAGGAGGCCCTGGACTATGCCGCGAAATATCTCGGGAATGTATGGTGGGCTGTCTGCCCGTTGTCGAACATTTTCATACACAATACCCTGCCTCCTATTCCGCTCATGAGGAAGAACGGGCTCCGGATTACGGTCGGGACAGACTCGCTCTCGAGCAACGATACCCTGGACATGGTGAAGGAACTTTACTGCCTGCAGGAGGCCTTCAGGGATGTCCCTGTAGGGGAGATAATCCGCTGGGCTACATGGAACGGGGCCGGATTCCTGTCCGCCGGGGACAGGCTCGGGGCGCTTGCCCCTGGGAAGAAGCCAGGCATAGTGTGGATAAGGAATATCTCGCCCGAAGGCAGGCTCGTGGCGGAAAGTGTTTCAGAAAGGGTGATATAGCATGCTGAGGTTTCATAATACTGTATTCGGGCCTATCCATAGCCGCAGGCTCGGTTCCTCGCTCGGCATCAACCTTCTGCCGGAGCACGGTAAACTGTGCAACTTCGACTGCATATACTGCGAGTGCGGATGGAACAGGGACGGGACGGGAGACCGGACCATGCCTTCGGCGGCGGATGTCTCCCGGGCTCTTTCGGCCAGGCTGGAGGAATGCGCCGCACAGGGGATACATATTGATTCGATAACCTTTTCCGGCCACGGGGAGCCTACCCTGAACCCGGATTTCCCTGCAGTCATTGATGAGACGCTGCGCCTGAGGGACAGGTACTGCCCCGGTGCGGCTGTGTCGGTCCTTACCAATGCCACGACCGTGCTGAAGCCGGAAGTGTTTGCCGCCTTGCGACGTGTGGACAACCCTATAATGAAGCTCGATGCTTCCACGCTTGACGGTGTCCGGGTGGTGAACCGCCCGTCCGGACGCTATGATATCGGAGAGATTGTTTCCGGGCTCATGAAGTTCGGTGGCGATTTCGTGCTGCAGACAATGTTCCTCCGTTCCCCGTCTTTCGATACCGCCTCCGCCGGGAACCTGTCCGGATGGATGGATCTGGTAAGGAAGCTGAAGCCGAGGGAGATAATGGTCTACACCCTCGACAGGGAGACGCCGGAAAAGGACCTCGTGAAATTTTCCGTGGATGAGATGGCTGCGCTTGTGAAGCCTCTTGCCGATGAAGGTTTCAATATACAGATAAGGGGGTAGGCACATGAGGGTGGTCATACAGAGAGTGAGCACGGCATCGGTTTCCGTGCCTGCGGAGAATTATCAGGCCGGGATATCCTCCGGACTTCTCGTGCTGGCGGCTTTCGAGGAGGGGGACGGTCCCGCGGACATAGAGTGGACGGCCAGGAAGATCTGTGCCCTCCGCATATTCGACGACAGCAACGGGGTGATGAACATCTCGGTCAAGGACACCGGAGGGGATATACTTGCCGTCAGCCAGTTCACCCTGTACGCATCCACTGCGAGGGGGAACCGCCCCTCATACATCAGGGCCGCTTCTCCGGAGATTTCTTCCCCGCTTTACGACAGCTTCTGTTCTGTCCTCGGGGAACATCTGGGAAAGCCTGTACAGAAAGGCATTTTCGGGGCGGACATGAAGGTCTCGCTTCTGAATGACGGTCCGGTGACAATTATTATTGATTCAAAACAAAAGGAGTAGATATGTACGATTTGCTGAAGAAATATGACTACAGTCCGGACAAGGTGGCTATTGACCACGGACTGGAAATGATTGCCGCGAACGTGGCCAATGTGATGTCCTCCGACGTTCTGAAGGAGTGCCTTTCCATGGTGGACCTGACCACCCTGAAGACCGAGGACACGCCGGAGTCCGTCAGGGCTCTTGTAGCGAAGGTCAACGGCTTCAAGGCGGCTTTCCCGGACTGCCCTCTCCCGGCCTCTATATGCGTGTACCCGAATTTCGCCGGCGTGGTGAAGTCTGCGAAGACCTGCGGGGATGTGAACGTGACTGTGGTGGCGGCCTGCTTCCCTTCGTCACAGAGCTTTCTCGAGGTGAAGCTGCGGGAGTGTGAGCTTGCCGTGCTCGACGGGGCCGACGAGGTGGACATAGTCCTTGCCCTCAATTCATTCCTTGCCGGTGACTATGATGCCGCGGGGGGCGAGATAAGGGCTGTACGGGAGACCATAGATGCAGCAGCGGCTTCACAGGGACGTAAGGTGACCCTGAAGGTCATTCTCGAGACGGGGCTTCTCCTGAAGCATGAGCTTATAGCCGCGGCATCGTTCCTCACCATGGAGAACGGGGCTGATTTCATAAAGACCTCCACGGGAAAGGTGAGCGTCAACGCCACTCCCGCTGCTGCATACGTGATGTGCCAGTGCATCGCGAAGTATTACGGGAAGACTGGACGCATGGTCGGCTTCAAGCCGGCGGGGGGCATATCCTCATCCCTGGACGCCGTAAGCTACTATTCCATCGTCTCCGCCATCCTCGGCAAGGAGTGGCTGGACAAGAGATACCTGCGTTTTGGTGTGAGCCGACTCGCCAACACCCTCCTCTCCGATATCGGGCAGTGTACGGTGAATTATTTCTGAACCGGCTGTCCGCAATAGTGACTAAAGAGAGAGGGCGGGTCAAAAGTCAGACTCGCCCTCTTTTTATTCGTGCTCCTGATGGAGTCCTGTTCCAAATATTCAATTCTCAAAAAGGAAAAATTCCTTTCGGGTCACCCTCCTCTATATATTATATCCCGAAGGTATAGAGGTTTATCCCGTCAAATATGCAGCTTGCAAGACCGAGGGCTATTATGCCGGCAAGGCATAGTGCCAGGTTCAGCCTCGTGCTGCCGTCGCTCTTGAATGAGGCTATAGGCGCATCATTGGCATTGATGAACATGGCTTTCACCACGAGCAGATAGTAGTACAGGGAAATGACGGTATTTATGAGGGCGATGAACACGAGCACGTGGAAACCCTGCTCGAACGCGGCCGCGAAGATGAAGAACTTCGAGAAGAAGCCGGCGAAAGGAGGGATTCCGGCGAGGGAGAACAGCGCGAGAGTCATTGTCACCGCCAGTTTCGGGTTCGTCCTGTACAGACCGTTGTAGTCGTCCATACCTACCTTCCCTCCGCTGTTCTGCTCCACAGAGGATATGACCCCGAATGCTGCGAGGTTCGCAACCATGTACACGAGCACATAGAAAATCAGCGATGTCATGCCGTACGGAGTGCCGCTGATGACTGCAAGCATGATGTATCCCGCCTGTGAAATGGAGGAGAACGCAAGGAATCTCTTCAGGTTCTTCTGCCTGATGGCGAAGAGGTTGGCCACGGTAATACTCAGGACAATCACTATGTAGAGGAGTGTCTGCCAGTATTCCGCCATAGGCGCGAACACCTTTATGAGAACTACCATGAGCGCGAAGGCTGCGGCGGCCTTGGATATGACCGAAAGATAGGAAGTCACCGGGGTAGGGGCACCCTGGTAGGTGTCCGCAGTCCAGAGATGGAAAGGCACAAGGGATATCTTGAAGCCGAGCCCTGTGAAGAAGAATGTCATCGCGAGAATCTGCAGGGCACTCCCGTCCATCCTGGAAGTCATGTCATCGAAATACAGGGTACCAGTGGTCCCGTAGAGGAATGAGATACCGTAGAGCATGAGCCCGCTGGCGAAAAGTGCGCTCAGGATATACTTTGCCCCTGCCTCGGCGGAATTGCCCTTGTATTTGTCGAAGGCAACGAGGCACGCCATCGGCACCGAAGCCAGCTCCATGCCTATGAAGAACATCATGAAATGTCCTGCGCTTATCATGAAATCCATCCCGAGCAGGGTGGAGAGCGTGAGCACGTAGAATTCGCCTCTCTTGAACCTCGTATCCTCCCTGCGCAGCCATGGCTCGGCCTGAAGGAACACCAGGAGCGTCCCTATCGCGAGAATGCTTTTGACAATGCCGTGCACAGGGGTGTAGCTGTACATCCCTCCGAATATCTCCCCGGCCTCCTTGTGCCAGGGAACTACTGTCCCGGCTATGAAAAGCACCATCAGCGTACATACGAAGCAGTGGAAGTAGCGGCGTCCGCGTTCCCCTGCAGCCAGGTCGTATATCAGCGCCAGCACAATCACACCCACGAGGGCGATTTCCGTGTACATATATGAGAATATTGCTGAATAGTCCATATCAGTTCAAAATATGAGAGATTATTGGTAATACGCTTTCGCTTATCATGTCGCTCATCCAGAGAGGGAAGAGGCCGAGCCCTGCTATCGCGACGATGAGAACTGTTACTGCGAGCCTCTCGTCCCAGGTGGCGTCCGTGAGCTTCAGGTGCTCCGGATTGGTGCATGTCCCGTAAAGTATCTTCCCGACCAGTCGCAGGATGTAGACGGCCGTTATCACTATCGAGGTGCAGGCTATGATGGTGACTACCCTGTGGAAGGTGTCGTTGTCCATGAAGGCACCGTTGAAGATGGTCATCTCCGCCACGAAACCGCTGAGTCCCGGCAGACCGAGGTTGGCGAGACCGGCTATGACATAGCATACGGAAAGGAACGGCATTATCTTCATCAGCCCGCCCAGCTCCCTTATGTCACGGGTATGCGTCCTCCCGTATATCATTCCTATCAGGGCGAAGAAGAGTGCTGTCATGAGCCCGTGGCTGAGCATCTGGAGCACGGCGCCGGTGGCCGCGGTGGTGTTCATCATGAGAATGGCGAACAGGACAAGGCCGCAGTGGGACACCGACGAATATGCGTTTATGTACTTCAGGTCCGTCTGTACGCAGGCCGAGAACGCCCCGTACACCACGGATATGGTGGTGAGGATGATGAATATCCAGCTGAGTTCCTGTGCGGCGTCCGGGAGAAGGTACATGGCGATACGGAAGCATCCGTAGCCTCCGAGCTTCATGAGCACCCCTGCGTGCAGCATGGATACCGCGGTCGGGGCGGAAGCGTGTCCGTCAGGGCTCCACGTGTGGAACGGGAAGAGGGCCCCGAGCACTCCGAACCCGATGAAGACTATAGGGAACCACACTCTCTGCATCTGTAGAGGGATATTGTGCATCCCGGCGATTTCCGTGATGTTCATGGTAGTGGCTCCGGAGCCGAAATATATCCCGAGTATGCCTATGAGTATCAGCGCAGACCCGCCCATGAGCATGAGGGTCAGTTTCATGGCCGAATACTCCTTCCTCCCGGTACCCCAGACCCCGATGAGCAGGTACATCGGTATGAGCGCGACCTCGTAGAACATGAACATCGTGAACAGGTCGAGGGATATGAAGAACCCGAAGACCCCGACGCTGAGCAGGCAGAAGCAGATGAAGAACTCCTTCACGTCAGAGGCCATCTTCCACGAGGCAAACGTGCCGGTGAACACAATTATGGCCGAAAGCAGGATCATGGCCACTGAAATGCCGTCCACGCCCACAGAATAGGCGATGTTCAGCGGCTTGTACCAGGTAAAGCTGTCCGTCAGCAGCATTTCGGACGTCTGTCCGTCAGCCCTCATCCCGAGATAGATGAACACAAGGGCGATTGCAAGGCCGAGAAGCAGGGAGGACCCCGTCACCATGACGGAGAGTATCTGTTTCCTTGTCCTCGACAGCCACAGCCCGAGCATCATCAGCAGCGGGACAGCCGGAAAAAGTGACAATATATTCATATCAAAATGAGTCTCTTCGTGTTAAACAATAATCCATTCTCATATCAGCAGGAGCACGACGGCGAGCCCGAGGGCTCCTCCGAGGAACCATATCCCGTATTTCTGCACATATCCGCTCTGCATGCCCTTGATAAGCCAGGACAGCTTTTCCGATATCCAGGCGAGAAGGTTCATGAAACCGTCCACAACATGCCTGTCGAACCATGCTATCGGGGTAGATATGCAGGCGAAGATGATCCTGTGTGTGATGAACTGGTATATCTCGTCTATGTAGAACCTGTGGTAGGCGGCCTTGTGCAGTCCGCTGAAACGCGTAGCGAGACTGTCCGCGACCTTCCTGTCCTCCCTGAGGTACATCCAGGTGGCGATACCTATGCCGGCAGCCGCCACGCAGAGGCTAGTGGCCGCCACCTTCCAGTCGATGTGGATGTGGTAGGCCTGCCCGTCGCTGCTGACGAACTCCCCGAACGGTATCCAGCCGGCGAGCAGGGTGACTGCCGCCAGGAACACAAGAGGAACAGTCATTGTGGCAGGGGCCTCATGAGGCCTGTGGGCGGAGTGTAGCTCCTTGTTCTCCCTGCCCCAGAATATGCAGTAGTAGAGCCTGAACATATAGAATGCCGTAAGGCCTGCGATGAAGGTCATCACCCACCCCATTACAGGGCTGAAGCTGAAGCATGCTGCAAGTATCTCGTCCTTCGAGAAGAATCCGCTGAACGGCCAGATACCGGCTATCGCGAGGCAGGCCACCAGGAAGGTGATGTGTGTCACCGGCATATATTTCCGGAGCCCTCCCATGGCCGACATCTCGTTGGAATGAACTGCATGGATTATGCATCCGGCGCCGAGGAAAAGCAGGGCCTTGAACATCGCGTGCGTGAATAGGTGGAACATGGAAGCCATGTATCCGAGACCGCCTGCGTGCGGGTCGGAGGAGGTGCATACCCCAAGGGAGACTATCATGAAGCCTATCTGGGAAATCGTACTGAATGCCAGTACCCTCTTGATGTCGCTCTGCACGCAGGCCACCACAGCAGCGTAAAGGGCCGTGAACGCGCCCACGTAAGCGGTGATGTGCAGCACTTCCGGAGCATAGCCGATGAACAGCGGGAACATCCTCGCCACAAGGTACACACCTGCGACCACCATCGTCGCCGCATGAATGAGGGCCGATACCGGGGTAGGGCCTTCCATGGCGTCAGGAAGCCATATATGGAGCGGGAACATCGCGCTCTTTCCTGCGCCTCCGATGAACATCAGCCCCAGGGCGAGTGGAAGGAAGACCTTCGCTGTGCCTATGACGGCTGCATCAGGAGTGAACGAGAACGAGCCCGTGTAGAACCCGTATATGAGGATACCTATCAGGAAGCCCAGGTCGGCGAACCTCGTCACGATGAACGCCTTCTTTGACGCTGCGACTGCCTCTTTCTTCGTATAGTAGAACCCGATCAGGAGGTAGGAGCTGACCCCGACGAGCTCCCAGAATATGTACATCTGGAAGATGTTCGTGGCAACCACGAGCCCAAGCATGCTCATCGTGAACAGCGAGAGGAAGGAATAGTACCGCTGGAAGCCGGTCTCTCCCTTCATGTAGCCGAACGAGTAGATGTGCACCATGAAGGACACCGTGGAAATCACCACAAGCATCATCACCGATATCGGGTCCAGCAGTATGCCGAGATCTATGTGGAGGCTGCCTCCGAAGGGAAGCCATTCCGTATTCCATGGAATCTGCTGCGGATAGATGCCTTCAGAGTTCCTTCCCGCCCCGAAATACGAGAAGGCGGTCCAGTAGCTTAACAGGGCCACTATTCCCGTGACAACTGTGCCGAATGCCCCGGCAGCCACAGGTTTCAGCCTGGTCCCGAGCAGTCCTATGAGAATGAAACTCAGGAATGGAAGCAAGAGTATCAGAATCGTATATTCCATATTGCCATGTGTTTTTTACCACTTCATCTTGTCCAGGTTCTTTACCTGGATGTTCTTCATGTTGCGGTAGATGTTGATGATGATGGCGATTGCCACCGCAGTCTCGGCCGCGCTTATCCCTATGGCGAAAAGCGAGAAGAAGAAGCCCTCGAGCTGTCCCGGGAAAAGGAAGCGGTTGAATACCACGAAGTTGATGTCAACGGAGTTGAGGATCAGTTCCACGGATATTAGCATGGCGAGCAGGTTCCTGCGGGTCAGGAAGCCGTATATGCCCACGAACATCATTATAGTGGAGACGATCAAGTAATATTCCATCTGTACCATAGAAATCCCCTTTTATCTTTTTCTGGCGATCAGTATACCCCCGATGATGCAGGCGAGCAGGAGCACGCTTATCACCTCGAAAGGCAGTACATATCCGTATTTTTCAGTGCTCATGAGGGCATGCCCGATTTCCTTTACCGGAAGTTCACCGTGTTCGAAGACCGGCTGGAGGAACTTGTGCTTGAGCGTGATGAAGAGGCAGATGCCCAGCGCGGCCACGGTCGCGGCAAGGCCTGCGAAGAACTTTCCTTTCTTGAGTTTCTCGGCCTGGTCACCCTCGCTCGAGGTGAGGAGGATGGAGAACACGTAGAGCACCGTGATGCCTCCGGCGTAGACCAGCAGCTGCACGGCCCCGAGAAATGAATAGTTGAGCTGGAAATATATCCCTGCCGTGCCTATAAGGACGAAAAGCAGGTATGTCGCGGACCTGAGTATCCTCTTGGTTGTGACAGCCAGCAGCGCACTCACTACGATGAACAGGGCGAGGACGACAAATACAATCAGATCAAGTGTTATGTTCATGGCTATTGCTTGTTCAGAGTTTTGACGAGTTTGCTTCTTGTGAACACCGCGTGCTCGAATTCCGTGGAGAACCTGATCGCGTCGTGCGGGCAGGCGTTCACGCACAGGTGGCAGAACATGCAGGACCCGAGGTCGTATTCGTATTTCACAAGACTTTTTCTGGATTTGCCTGTCTCCGGGTCGGTGACAAGTCCGGTGGTGATCTTTATCGTGCTGTTCGGGCACGCCATCTGGCAGAGGCCGCAGGCGATGCACTTGCTTGCGTCAGGCATGACAAGTTCTCCGCAGAACCTGTCGTGCATTTTCAGCACGGCCCTGTTCTCGGGATACTGCTCTGTGATCTTCCTGGTGAAGAATTCCTTGAAAGTCACTTTCATACCGGTCAGGAGCGAGCCCAGACCGCGGAATATACCTTTTATATAGCTGACCATGATTAAAAATGCAATTTGAATACAACAACAATCACCATAAGCAGCAGGTTTACAAGGCCGATAGGTACCAGGTACTTCCACTCGAGCGTCAGTATCTGGTCGATCCTGAGCCTCGGGAATGTCCATTTTATCCACATGAGCAGCCATACTATGAAGAATGCCTTGGCGAAGAACCAGATAAAGCCAGGGATGGCGTCCATCACGGCGTTGAACCCGTCGAGCCCCGGGATGTGCAGCGGCATCCATCCCCCGAGGAAGATGGTGGCAGCGACACTCGAGATAATGAACAGGTTCACGAATTCAGCCACGTAGAACAGCCCGAAGTGCATTCCCGAATACTCGGTATGATATCCGGCGGTAAGCTCGGATTCGGCCTCCGGAAGGTCGAACGGACCCCTGTTTACTTCGGCGTTGCCGGCTATGAGATAGATTATGAAGGCTATGACCGCGGGTATGTGCCCCTTGAATATGAACCACCCGTCCGCCTGGCGCATCACTATCTCGGAGAACTGCATGGTATCTGTCAGGACAACTATGGTGAGGATGGACAGGCCCACGGAAAGCTCGTAGCTTATCATCTGTGCCCCGCTCCTCATTGCCCCGATAAGGGAGAACTTGCTGTTCGAGCTCCATCCGGCGAGCAGGATACCCACAATGCCTATGGAGGACGCAGCCATGAAGAAGAGCACCCCTACGTTGAAGTCGAGTATCTCCAGTCCGCGGCTCACCGGTATGCAGGCGAAGGCCGTGACCGAGGCTATTATGACTATGTAGGGTGCCAGGTTGTAGAGGAACTTGTCCGAATGCCGGATGGTGATGATTTCCTTCGTGAGCATCTTGAACACGTCGCAAATCACCTGGATGCTGCCCCACGGACCCACCCTTGTCGGCCCGAGACGGCACTGGAACGCGGCGCACACCTTGCGCTCCATGTATATCATTATGATGGCGATCACAACATACAGCAGCAGAAGGCAGACCCCTATTATGACGCATTCGAGGAAAATCGCGAGACTTTCCGACATCACCGATGTCAGCTGCGTATGTATCCAGTTTGTAACTATTCCGAAATCAAACATACTCTGTCGTTCTTTTTATCTGTCAATGTCCGGGATAACATAGTCGAGGGTACCTCCGATTGCGATGAGGTCGGCTATCTTGACGTTCCTGGCTATGGTGTCCACGCATGAGACCAGAGGGAGCCCCGTGGAGCGGAACTTCACCCTGTACGGATACTTGTCCCCTCGGCTTTCGATGAATACCCCGAACTCCCCGCGGCTTCCTTCCACGGCCGAATACCAGCTCCCGGCAGGCAGCTTTATCAGCGGCTTCACCTTCATCTGGTATTCGCCTTCAGGAATATTGTCTATGAGCTGCCCGATGATGTTCATGCTCTGCTCTATCTCCTTCATCCTCACCATGTAGCGGTCGAAGCAGTCCCCGTTCCCAAGGACTATTTCCTCGAAATCCACCTTCCCGTACATGGCGTATGGATGGCGTTTCCTGACGTCGCAGGCCCAGCCCGAGGCCCTTCCCGTACCTCCGGTGGCCCCGAAGGATATGGCATCCTCGCGGGAGAGCACCCCGGTGCCTATGAGCCTTCCCCGGGCTATGACATTCCCTGTGAATATCTCGTGGTATTCCTTCAGCTTGGGCCTCATGTAGCTTATGAACTCCTTCACCTTCCTGACGAAGTCCGGGTGGATGTCCGCCTGCACACCCCCGATGGTGTTGTAGGTCTGTATCAGGCGTCCTCCGGTCGTCTCCTCAAGAATGTCGAGTATCTTCTCCCTGTCCCTGAAGCCGAGGAAGAACACTTCCAGGGCCCCCATGTCCTGCGCGAGGCAGGAGGCAAAGAGCAGGTGGGAGTCGATTCTCTGGAGCTCGTCCATTATGGTCCTTATATACTGGATACGGCCGGACACCTCCAGCCCCATAGCCTTCTCGATGCACATGCACAGCGCATGCCTGTTCTGCATGGCCCCGAGATAGTCGAGCCTGTCGGTGAACCCGAGGGTCTGGGGATAGGTGCTCGACTCGCAGAGCTTCTCTATACCCCTGTGTATGTAGCCGCAATGCGCGTCAATCTTCTTGATTGTCTCCCCTTCGAGCGATACCTGGAACCGGAGCACACCGTGGGTGGCGGGATGCTGCGGACCTATGTTTATGACATATTCCTCCTCCTCGAAGAGAGGGTGCCTCTTGAGGATATAGCTCCCGTCAGGGGTCATCTCGTAGCTCGGGGCGTCGTCGTCCGAAACCTCGTTCTTCATGTTCAGCGGGTTGAGGGACATGTCATAGTCCTTGCGGAGCGGATGCCCTTTCCAGTCGTCCCTGAGGAAGAGCCTCCTGAGGTCCGGATGGCCGATGAACTTGATGCCGAAGAAGTCGTAGGCCTCCCTCTCGTTGAAGTTGGCCCCTTTCCAGAGGTCCTGGACCGAAGGCAGGGCGGCGTTCTCCCTGTCCTTGTCGGCTGTAGAGACGACGATGTTCTCACCTGTGGAGGTGTTCTCCAGATGATATACGCAGCCGAGCCCCTCCTCGCCCCAGTCCATTCCGGTGAGGCTGCGGAGGAAGTCGAAGCCCGCCTCGTTCCTGAGCATCTCGGCCGTCTTCCGGAAAGAGGATACAGGGATGCTGTACATCCCGTCCCCGGCATCCGACCATACGGCAGCAGGGGCTATGGCCGCGATTCTTGCTTTTATGTCAATCTTGTTGTCCATATATTCCTTGTTGTCTTTTTATGCCAGTCCGGACTCGTCGTATTCCTTGTAGTCTTCAGCGATGTTGGTGTCGGCCCTCATCTGCTTCTCGTACTCCTTCTCGCTGATGCCTTTGTTCAGGCCGCCGAGGAATTTCTCGGCCTTGACCTTGCGCTGCAGCTGCATGAGCCCGTAGAGCATTGCCTCGGGCCTCGGAGGGCAGCCCGGGATGTACACGTCTACAGGGATTATCTTGTCCACCCCGTCCACAACGTGGTAGGATTTCTTGAAAGGTCCCCCGCTTATCGCGCATCCTCCGGTGGCCACCACGTATTTCGGGTCAGCCATCTGGTCGTAGAGACGTTTCAGCACCGGCGCCATCTTGTGGGTGATGGTCCCGGCCACCATTATGAAATCAGCCTGCCTCGGGGAGGAGCGCGCCACCTCGAAGCCGAACCTCGCGAAGTCGTACCTGGCGGCTCCTATGGCCATGAACTCTATCCCGCAGCAGCTCGTGGCGAAAGTAAGGGGCCACAGGCTGTTGCTGCGTCCCCATTCGATGACCTCGTCAAGGCATCCGACCACCACATTGGTGCCGTTCTCGCGGAGCTCCCTGAGCATTTCCTCGATGTACTCGTTGTCGTTGAAATCCTCGTATTTCATCGACTTTATGTTGACGTTTCTCTTCATAGCACCTTCTTTTATTTCCATTCAAGGGCACCTTTCCTCCATGCATACGCGAGCCCGAGCACGAGTATGAGCAGGAAGAACAGTACGCTGACAAGGCCGTACAGCCCGAGTTCCTGGACGACCACCGCCCATGCGAAAAGGAACACGGTCTCTACATCGAACATCAGGAAAAGGATGGCGAAAAGGTAGTATCCGACCTTGAACTGCATCCAGGATTTTCCTCTGGTGGGAATGCCGCATTCGTAAGGCTCACTTTTCTGTGGGTTGTAGGAGCGTGGAGCTATCGCTTTCGCGATTCCCACTGCTGCGGCTACCATGATTATGGCAATGAGTATAACAACTACTAATAGAATGAAATTCATAAAAATAAATAAATATGAACTATTTTTTTCAGAATTCGGGCGCAAATTTACACAAAAAATCAAAAGACATCCGGAATTTCGGCAAAAAAATCTCCTGACGTGCCTGAAGCCGTTTTTCGCCATATTAAACGTGTAATCCGAAGGAACACGGATGCCCCTCCCTACTTTTGCACCTGAAACAGATCCGGAGCCGCTGCCGGCAGCCGGGAAAAAAGTAGAGTTATGAGCAGATTGATGGGATTTTTTGTTTTGTGTGCAATGCTTGTGGCTTGCAGCAAGGACGGGATGCCCGGGGACGGAGGGGAAGGGACCCTGCCCGCCGGCGGGAGCCCGTCGCACGGTATGATTGTCCTCGGGGAGAGGCTCGAGAACCCGTACACCACCGAGAATATGCAGGAGGCGTACCTGTCCCTCTATCCTACAAGGTCACGGACAGATGTGAAGACCTCGCATCTCTATGTGAGGTTCCTCCCTGCGGACGAGGAGGAGTTCGACCTGCTGACAGAATCCGGACTGGACCTTGTCGACTACCCCGTGGACTATGAGATACTGGTTGACGGGGACTATTACCATGACCCTTCGGTAGGTGAGGACAGGATAACCTGGCAGTATGCCGTGGTCCCGGCGGACTATGAATTCCCGGATGTCCGTTACGAGATACTGGACGAGTGCCATATCACGGAGACCGAGCCTGTGTCCCGGGCCTCCGGCGGCATAGACTGGGAGGCTGTGGAGATGGAGGCTTTCCGTCTCTCCGGGAACGGCGACATGCTGCAGCCGCAGACCAGGGGGAGCAAGGTATACCCGTCCGGGAGGATTACCATAGTGGACGGCATGGCCAACGGGGGCAAGCCTGTCGGCCTCGCCGGAGTGAGGGTCCGGTGCAACACGTTCGTGAAGTTCGCCAATACCTATACCGACAGGGACGGGTACTACACCATGCCGAAGAGATTCTCCGCGAACCTGAAATACCGGCTTGTGTTCAAGAACGAGAAGGGCTTCGCCATAGGCTTCAACCTCATCCTGCAGCCGGCTTCTGCCTCCTCTCTCGGGAAGGGCCCGGCCGACGGGCTCAGCGCCACCATCACGCGGGATTCCGACCGGACGCTCTTCCTGCGCTCGGCGGTGAACAACGCCGCCTACGACTACATCTCCAGATGTTCGGTGGACGACATGAACCTGGCCCTGCCTCCCGGTGACCTGAGGATATGGCTCCTGTCCGGGATGGAGGCGAGCAGTGCCGTCCTCATCCACCATAAGGTAGGTGTATCTCATTCGCTGGTGGCGGATTTCCTGGGCTACTTCGCGTCCCTCATCTCGTTTTTCGCCCCGGACGTGACAATAGGCACTGCCGGTATGCAGGAGTACAGCGAGGTCTACCGTGCCGTATGCCATGAACTGGCCCACTGCAGCCATTTCTCGAGAGTTGGCAAGGACTACTGGAACAGGTATGTGGAGTACATCCTGCGGTCTTACCTTAAATCCGGAGGCTCCACATACGGGGACGGCTCCGGAGAATATGCCGGCTACTGCGGGGTAGGCGAAATGTGGGCCTACTACCTTGAGAGCGTGATGTACCAGGAGCGGTACGGGGGCCCTATGCCGCAGTTCGGCACAGGCTACTGGTTCAGCCCGCAGATTTTCCGCTACCTCGACGACCGGGGCTTCTCCAGGTCTGACTTCCTTTCGGCCATGCAGTCCGATGTCACGGACACAGGCGTGCTGCAGGACCGGCTGGTGTCGATGTTCCCGGACCGTGCGGAGATGATAAGGCAGGTGTTCGCCAGGTATAAGTGACGGGGCCATGGGACGTATAATGATAATGCTGCTGTCCGTCGCGCTCCTCCTGCCGCAGGACCTCGAGGCGAGACGGTTCTCGGTGTCGACCAACATGCTCGGCTACCTTTACCTCGGTACTTTCAACCTGGAGGCTTCCTGCGGGCTTTCGCAGCACTGGAGCCTGAATGCCGGGGCGAAGTTCAACCCGTTCACATTCCGTCTGCCAGGAGGTGATGCGCAGCTGCAGAGCCGCCAGCAGTCTTACGAGTTCGGGGCAAGATACTGGCCGTGGCACGTCTTCTCCGGGTGGTGGGTGGCTGCCAAGGCCAAGTACAGTGAGTACAACCACGGCGGCCTTTTCTCCCCGGAGACGGAGGAAGGGGACGGCTTCGGGATAGGGCTTTCGGCAGGCTATTCCTACATGATACATCCACGGCTGAACCTGGAATTCGGTCTCGGGCTCTGGTCAGGCGTGAAGAAATTCACGGTCTACGACTGTACTGCCTGCGGGCATACCACGGCTTCCGGGACAAAGGGATTCATCCTGCCCAACGAACTTTTATTGTCGATAGTCTATGTTTTCTGAAAAGAATATATCTGTCCTGCTGGCCGCTCTGCTGGCGCTCCTGCTCTGTGCCTGTTCTTCCTTGAGGAAGTATTCCGGGAGTCCAGGCACTGGGGAGGCCCCTTCCCTGTCTCTCCCGCAGGAGGAATCCCTGGATAGTACTGTGGACAGGAGCATGGAGGCAGTGGTGGATTCTTCGGCCGCGGAGGACGGCCCGCTGATAATGAATGCCGTAAGGGACAGCCGGACAGGGGAGATGACGGCGACTGACGTGATAGCGGCCTCGAGGATAGTGGCCCGCTTCCGGAATGTGGCGGAACGCATGGGTATGATATCCATAGCCTTCGATGTCACTGTGCCGGAGTCCCTGGTCTCTTCTGACCTTCAGCTCAGGTTTTCCCCGGTCATATCCACCAGGGACGGCAGCCAGGCCCTGAAGCCTGTTCTGATTACAGGCAGGAACTACAGGAGACGCCAGCTCCGGGGCTATGAACGGTACCGGAATTTCCTGAAATCGATTGTCTCGGACAGCCTGGCATTTATCCGTGTTGCTCAGCTCGAGAAATTCATAGAGAGGTATTTCCCGGACGTGCACGCTATGAAGACCGACTCTTCCGTTATCCCGGAACCGGTTGCCGAGAACCTTTTCGGTGTCACCCAGGCGGCTGTCCTGCGGCACTATACGAGACAGGCATCCAGGGAAAGGAATGCCGCCCGGATGGAAAACCGCGGGGAGATGTTCCGCAGATACGTCAAGGCGCCCATCCTCATGGACGTGAGCCTCGATACCGTGATGTCTCCTGGCAAGGGGAGGCTTACCTACAGGTATTCCCATACCATGCCGGTGGAGCCCGGGGTAAGGAAGCTTTCTGTCAGCCTGGACGGGGCGGTGTACCGGAAGGGTGAAAAGGTGGCCGGGATGCCCTCTCCGGAGAACCTGGAGTTCTACATAAGCTCCATGTCATCCCTGGCGGACAACACCCCAAGGTATGTTTTCCGGGTTGTAAGCCGTTCCGTGTCGGACAATACGCGGGCCCTGCTCGACTTCAGGCAGGGGAGTATTGAACTGGACACCCTTTCCGAAGGGAATTCATCCGAGCTCGGGCGCATACGCAGATGCCTCGAGGACATATACCGCAGGAAGGATCTTGTGCTGGACTCCATAATAGTGACGGCTTCCTGCTCTCCGGAGGGGAGTGTCTCCACCAACAGCAGGCTTGCCAGGGGGAGGGCGGCGACCGTGAAGTCGTATGTCTTCGGCAGGTGCCCGGGGTGGCTGGAGGACGGTTCCGTCCGTTCAAGGTATGTCCCTGAAAACTGGGAATATCTTGTACGCATCGTGGAGAATGATTCGCTGATAGGGAGCCGGAGCAAGGAGGTGATACGTTCTGCCGCCTCCATGGAAGACAGGGACGAGGCGGAACGGAGATTTTCCTCGTTGCCCGAATACCGGTACCTCAGGGAGAAGATATACCCCAGGCTCCGGACGGTGGACTTCAGTTTCTATATGCACCGCCCGGACATGGAAAAGGACACCCTGCATACCACCGAGCTTGACACGGTCTATATGAAGGGCCTGGAAGCTTTGAGGAACCTGGACTACAGGAAGGCCGTCACTCTGCTCGGGGTCTACGGGGACTATAACTCGGCCCTTGCCCTGGCTGCGGCCGGATATGACGAGTCAGCGCTCTCGGTCCTTTCCGCCCTGAAGGGCAGGGATGCGAGGTCAGACTATCTGGAAGCTATGCTCCTTGCCCGCCTCGGCAGGCCCGGAGCGGCGGAGTCCTTCAGGAGAAGCGTCTCGAAGGACCCGTCCATGAGGCACAGGGCCAACCTCGACCCGGAAATGTCCGTGGTCCTGGAGTCGTGCCGCGATGAGAAGTGAGGCTCCTGAAGCAGGAAAGACACATTATTTTAACCTTAATTCAAATATATTGTTATGTATCCGATTGAAAAATTATTGAAGACTGCGGTCTCGGCCGCAGTGGCCTTATCGGCATTCTCCTGCGGAGTGGCCGGGCCGGAAGTGGAAGGTGTGCCTGGAAACGGGGAGAAGGTTCCCGTGACGGTGTCTGTCCCTCCGTCCGGGACCAGGCTCCTTGACACAGCGGGCGAAAGTACGGTGAACAGTATCCAGGTATTCGTGTTCAGTGCCGATGGACGGATGGAGATCTACGCTTCCGGGGAGGGGACTTCAGTCAGCTTCGACTGTACCTCGGGGCAGAAGGAGTTCCTGGCAGTAGCCAATGCCCCTTCCCTGGAAGGCCTGCTTACCAGAGAGGAGGTCACCTCGGCGGTCTCTTCCCTGATGGACAATACCCCTTCCGGGCTCGTGATGTCCGGCTCTGTGTCCAAGTCGGTCTCCATGGTGGACCAGAGCGTGGAGATTCCGGTGGCGAGGCTTGTCGCGAGGATTTCCGTGAAGGAGATCACCAACGGACTCTCCACGCCGGGATATTCTTCCTCCCCTGTGGAGCTGGTGTCCATATACCTGTCTGACGTGGCGGGGACCTGCCCCTACTTCGGTGTGCAGGAGCCTTCCTCGTGGATAAACCGCCTGGGCGAGGCGGAGAATCTCTCCTCCCTCCTCCATTCCGGTATCCTTGACACCTCAATAGCGCACGGGGAGACCTGCCGGACACCTCATTATTTCTACTGCTACCCGAATCCTGTCTCCGGAGATTCCTCGTCCGGCACATGGTGCCCGAGGTTCACCCGTATCGTCATTGCCGCGGAAATAAAAGGGGAGACCTTCTACTATCCTGTGGCAATAGGCAACATAGAGGCGAACCATACCTATGACATCGAGCATCTGCAGATAAACAGGCTCGGGGCGGACAGCCCTGTGGCTCCACTGGAGGTGGGTTCAGTCTCTGTCTCGGTAAAGGTCAAGGACTGGGAGACCGGGGCTGTCACTGACGTGACAATATGATGAGTGCCGGATAATACTGATATGTGAAGAGTTATGGATAAAGGATTTTCGCCGTCTGTGGCGCTGGTGGCCGTAGCGGTCGCAGCGATGTGTGTAGGATGTTCGATAAAGGAGGATAGGAGTCTGTGCCCTTGCTCTCTCGCTCTCGACTTCAGCGATGTGGAGGCATCTGTCGCTGATATGTCGGAAGTGTACATCAGTGCTCCAGGCGGTTTCCTTTATCATGATGAGGAGGCCGTGCTGGGTATGGCGGAGGCCGAGGTCTCGGGAGAAGTCCGCCGGGTCTACAGTGTGGATGTTCCCAAGACACAGGTGGATGTGTCGGTGGTTAGCGGCGCAGGGGGCGGCTTTGTCCCCGGAAAGGGGATAAGCATCCGGACAGGGGAGCAATGTCCTCCTGTCTTCCTGCACTATTCCCGGCTCGATGCCGTCGCGGAGTGGAGGATTGTGCCGGTGAAGCTGCGGAAGGATTACTGCAGGATTGACATAAGGATGCTGGCTTCGGCAGGGGAATATCCGTTCCGGCTTACGGTCAAGGGCAATGTCTGCGGGATAAATGCGGACAGGTCCGTGGCGGAGGGAAGCTTTTCATATTCGTTTGTCCCGGACAGCGACGGTTCCGGGGCTGTGCGTGTACCCAGGCAGCTGGACAACAGCCTTGTCCTGCAGGTCCTGGACGGGGACAGGGTGTTGAGGGAGTTCGCCCTCGGGGAGTATATCGCCGAGTCTGGCTTCGACTGGACGCAGGAAGACCTGGCAGATGTCGGGGTGGAGATAGACTATGCCAACTCCTATATTAAAGTAAAGGTTGCGGAATGGTCGGGTTCCTTCGGGTTCGACATAGTGATATGACCCCGGCCATGTCCTGCCGGCCGAAAAATTTCAGTTTTTATTGCAGGGTTGTATGTATTTTAAATTTTTGTATTATCTTTGCACCACTTTACTGAGGCGCAGGTGGCGAAATTGGTAGACGCGCTACTCTCAGGAGGTAGTGCCAGAAATGGTGTGGCAGTTCGACTCTGCTCCTGCGCACAATAAATAAGAGAGAGGACGAGTCTGGCTATTGACTCGTCCTCTCTCTTATTCGTACTCCTGATGGAGCCCGGCTCCAAATATTCTCAAAGAGGAAAAATTCCTTTCTGAGCACCCTCAAACGTTTTTCTCCAGAACAGGCGAGCCGGTTTCGACCCGGTGCTGTCCCTTCGGTACTTACGAGGGTGACTCAAAAGTGACTTTTGGTCACCCTCAAGCGTCTTTCTACGAAAGACGAGACCCATCCTAACCCCCTGCGCCCCCTATTAAGCAATTTTATTGCTTTTCCTCGTTCCGCCTCGGACATATCGGAATACATTCCGATATGCCACTCGGCTTACCACTCGGTTAGGGGGATTTTGCACCTGCCCGGTGCGGTCCCTGCGGGACTTGTCAGGGCTTTTGCGGTCACCCTCCGGGTATCCTAATATTTATTCAACGGCATCCCGTTCATCTTCATGCGTACCTGCTTGCGGACATTGGCGAGCACAGCTTCATGCTCTTCCTTGCCTTCCTCGGACTTGCCGTTCACATAGTCCAGATGGGCGGCCGCGCTTGTGAGCACGGTATCTATCAGGGACACTATGGATTCCATATCCTTTTCCACGAGACCTCTCGATGTCACGGCAGGGGTCCCTATCCTGATCCCGGAAGTCTGGAACGGGGAGCGGGAGTCGAACGGCACCATGTTCTTGTTTATGGTGATGTCGGCCTTCCCGAGCTCCTTCTCCGCAATCTTCCCGGTAAGCTCGCTGAACTTTGTCCTGAGGTCAATCAGCATCAGGTGGTTGTCCGTGCCTCCCGAGACCACTTTATATCCCTTGGCCTTGAATGCTTCGGACATTGTGAACGCGTTGGCCACCACCTGCTTCTGGTATTCCACGAATTCCGGCTGGAGAGCCTCGTAGAACGATACCGCCTTGGCTGCGATACAGTGCTCGAG
>JADIMQ010000010.1 GCA_017694655.1 Candidatus Cryptobacteroides merdigallinarum | reverse complement strand
ACCCAGAAGGCTTACACGACTCCACAGCCGAGCCAGCCTATACTGAAGACAGTGGTAATCGACGGGGCATGGGAGCTGGCCGCCCCTTCCGGCAGCGTGAAGCTGGAATCCGCCGACAGCAGGACATCCCTTACCGCCACCTGCACGGACGGGCAGCCTGTAGAGTTCAGGCTCAAGAGAATCTGAAATTCAGAACACTATAATCCATCAATGTAAAATCATTAATCTTGAACTGATGTATAAACTAATAGCACTATTGACATCGCTGACGCTCTTCACTGCAACGGTGTGGAATATGTCGGCACAGAATATGGAGGTCAAGGGACGTGTCACCGACAAGGCGGGTGAGCCGCTTGTCGCCGTGACAGTCTATGAGTCCGGAAATACATCGAACGGGACAGTCACGGACATGGACGGGAACTACAGCATAAGCATTTCCCCGTCCGGAACCCTGGTGTTCTCGTGCCTGGGGTTCGAGGAACTCCAGGAGGCTGTGTCCAAGCGCAGCACCATAAATGTCTCCCTGGCCGAGGAACAGCTATCCATAGATGCGGCGGAGGTCGTGAGCATAGGTTACGGCACCGTCTCCAGGAGGGACCTCACCGGGTCCGTGAGCAAGGTGGACATGGGTGAAATCATGAAGACCCCGGTAACCAACTTCGACCAGGCCCTCACGGGGCGTATCGCCGGAGTTGTGGTGTCCACATCCGACGGTGCCCTGGGAACGGAAGCCAACATCACCATCAGGGGAAACAACTCCCTGACGCAGAGCTCCGCCCCTCTCTACATCATTGACGGCTTCCCTTCGGAGAGCTCCATGGCCACATCCCTGAACTCTGCGGACATCGAGAGCATCGACATACTTAAAGATGCCTCGGCCACTGCGATATACGGTGCCAGGGGTGCCAACGGAGTCATTGTGATCACGACAAAGCAGGGAGTGGAGGGCAAGCCCAAGATAAACTTCTCGGCATCGTGGACAGGCAGCAAGATAGCCAACAAGGTGGACCTGATGGACGGGTACGAATTTGTCGAGTTCCAGACTGACAGGTACGAGACCTACACCGGCACCAACAGCTACCTGAGTGACGGCTACACCCTCGAGGACTACCGGACGGCAGACTGGGTGGACTGGCAGGACGAGGTCTACAGGCCGGCCCTCACGCAGAACTACAACATCTCCCTTTCCGGAGGGAGCAAGGAGATGGGGAACCGCTACAACGTAAGCTTCTCGGCCCTGGACCAGGATGGAATCATCGTGAAGTCCAACTTCCAGCGCTACCAGGGTAAGATAAACTTCACGCAGAAGATAGGGAAGAAGGTTGAGCTGAACCTGCTCGCGAACTACTCTCGTTCCGTGACGAACGGAGTCACCCCTACCGACGCGCAGCAGTCGTCGTCTGCGTCGGGCTGGCTCATATATTCGATCTGGGGCTACCGTCCGGTCAAGCCGTTGAGCCAGGGCAGCATCCTGGACGACTATCTGGACGAGCTCGTGGATTCGGATATAAACAGTGCTGACGACTACCGGTTCAACCCGGCAAAGACAGTGAGGAACGAGTACAGGAAGACGATAGTTGACTATTTCAGCGGCAACGGCAGCCTGTCGTGGACGATAATAGACGACCTGGTCCTGAAGGTGTCCGGAGGCTACACTATGAACAAGCGCCGCAGGGAGGAGTTCAACGGCAGCCAGACCTATACCGGATATGCCGGGTCCCCTTCCGGTAAGGGCATAAACGGGGCCATCTACTGGACGGACCAGGTGACGTGGCTGAACGAGAACACCCTGACATGGACGAAGCACATCCGCCGCAACCACCATCTCACCCTCCTGGGCGGTATAACCTTCCAGGGCCAGAACACAGACTACAAGGGCGTGAGGGCGGAACAGCTCAGCACCGAGGCCCTCGGGCTCAACGGCCTTAACACCGGCGAGTACCAGAACGTGACACCGTACGAGTATGCGTGGCGGCAGATGTCCGGGCTTTTCAGGTTGAACTACAACTACAGATACAAGTATTACCTCACGGCTTCCTTCCGTGCGGACGGCTCATCCAAGTTCCCGGCCGACAACCGGTGGGGCTACTTCCCGTCGGCCGGACTTTCGTGGAATTTCAACAGGGAGGAGCTGCTGAAGGACAGCCGCTGGCTCAAGAACGGAAAACTCCGTCTCTCCTGGGGTCTGACCGGAAACAACAGGACGACAACCCCGTACGACTACTATGCCCAGATCACCACTCTTCCGGGGGATCCAGACTCCTTTGACTATGTGTTCAACGGGCAGATAGTCTCCGGATATTTCCCTAACAACATGTCGAACGACAACCTGAAGTGGGAGACGACCGAGCAGTGGAATGTCGGTATTGACCTGAGCTTCTTCGAGAACGACAGGATAAGGCTGACTGCGGACTGGTATATGAAGAATACCTACGACCTTCTCCTGCAGGCTACCATGCCTTCCTCATCAGGCTATACCTCGGCTATGATGAACATCGGCTCCATGCGGAACTCCGGTGTAGAGCTCTCCCTGGAGACACTTAATATCAACCACAAGAATTTCCAGTGGATGACCTCGTTCAACATCGCCTTCAACCGGAACAAGGTGACGGCCCTTACCCGGAACCAGTATTCCCTGTTCTCCCCGGTGAGCTGGGACCAGAAGTTCAACAGCCAGTATCCTTACGTGACGCAGGTCGGGAAACCTTCCGGACTGATGTACGGGTACATCTACGAGGGTACGTACAAGGAGAGCGACTTCATCAACGGCTCGACCCTCAAGAGCGGCATCCCGTACAGTTCCTCTACAGGACGTGCCAACGTGAAGCCTGGAGACCCGAAGTATGCGGATGTCAACGGTGACGGCATCATAGACGACAACGACCGCACCGTCATCGGGTGCGGGCAGCCGCTGCACACGGGGGGATTCGGGAACACGTTCTATTTCTACGGGTTCGACGTGAACATATTCTTCTCCTGGAGCTACGGTAACGACATCCTGAACGCGAACAGGCTCATCTTCGAGAACGGCAACATATCCAACCTGAACCAGCTGTCGAGCTACACCGGCAGGTATGACTCCGTGAAGAACCCGGACAGCGACATCCCGGCGATAAGAGCGAACGACATGTACGTCTATTCCTCGAGGGTGGTCGAGGACGGCTCCTTCCTCAAGCTCAGGAACATATCCGTTGGTTACACGCTTCCGAGGAGTGCCCTCCGGAAGATGCATTTCGACACCATGAGGGTGTACGTATCCGCAGACAATATCTGGACCTGGACGAACTATTCCGGTCCTGACCCGGAGGTATCCACGAGGAATTCCGTGCTGACCCCGGGCTTCGACTGGTCGGCTTACCCGAGATCTTTCGGTCTGACTGCAGGTATTTCGTTCACATTCTAAAAATCTCCTGATATTATGGCAAAAAAGATAAAATATTTCATAGTTGTTTCTGCACTTTCCATTGCGGTATCTTCCTGCAGTTTCCTGGACATGGACCCGAATACCATTGTGAGGAATTCGTTCTATAACAGTGAAGCCGAGGTGATACATGGATTGGCTGGAGTATACGGTGCCCTCGGCAGGGAGTCTGTCTATGGGAACTACTACTCCCTGATGCTTTCGAATATAGATGACTTGAGCTATTCGAACAGGACTTCGACAAACAATTTTTCACAGCTGTATGCACATGATGCAAGCTCGACCGAGATCTTCGAGGCCTGGACGAGCCTTTATGCGGGAATAGGCAATGCGAACGCCTTCATGGAGGCCGTCGAGAATTCCGAGTTCGACCCGGAGCACAAATATTATAATGAGGCCCGTTTCATGAGGGCTTATTACCATTTCATCCTTGCACAGGCCTGGGGAGATGTTCCTAAGAAGGAGCACTCTGCGACAAGTCCTGAAGATGTGATGTGCGCGGCCACGCCTCAGCATGAGCTTCTCAAATGGGTGGCTTCCGAGATGGAGGCATGCCTGCCTCTGGCGGAGGAGACTCTGGAGAATGCTCCTTCAAGGGTGGTGAAGGTTACCATGCAGGGTATCCTGGCGAGGGTCTATCTCTTTATGGCCGGGGCAACGGTAGAGGGCAATGAAGCTTATAGGAAGGACTACTACGGCAAGGCGAGGGAATATGCCTGGGAAGTGATAAAGAGCGCAAGGGGGATCGAAGGAGCCACGTCCCTGAACATCAGCCTGAATCCGAGCTATTCACAGGTGTTCATCAACATGATTACCGACACATACGACAAGACCTGGAACGAGTCGCTCTGGGAGGTGGACTTCCTGGGAGACCGTTCGAGTTCGGCGGCCTGGACCAACGGCCGTATAGGTGACTGTATCGGGCTCCAGAGCAATGCGTCCGAGGATTTCTCCAACTGGGCCTGCAACTATTCCTATGCATATTATAACGGTTCGCTGAAGCTTTTCAACCTATATTACGAGACGGACAGGACGGATAATGACGTCGCCCTTATGGCAAGCTTCACTGCCGGGGACGACCTGACGGATGAGTCCGTGGCCGAGAAATACCACTGGGACAAGCGTCAGGCATGGAACATGTGCCCTTATAACTATAGCGGGAATACTCATGTGCCGCCATATCCTACTCCGGAACACGTTTCCGGCACTCATCCTGACGAGGCGCAGAGGAGCTATGACAAGACTCCTTATGTGGCTTCAAGCGTGAGTACGGCCATGAATGCGACTGTGGCAAGGGGAATAAGGAACTGCGGCAAATGGCGCAGGGAGACGATTTATGAGGCACAGATGTCCGCCAAGGACCTGTACACATGCATCAATTTCCCTCTCCTGCGTTACTCGGATGTCCTTCTGATGTTTGCGGAGGCGGACAACGAATATAACGGCACGCCTTCCCAGGAAGCGTACAACTGCGTGAAGGAAGTCCGCGACAGGGCTGGCATAGAGACAAGACCGTTTGCAGATTACAGCAGCTATACCGGTTTCCAGCAGTTTGTCAGGGATGAAAGGGGAAGGGAGCTGTGCTTCGAATCCCTCAGGAAGTATGACCTTATCCGCTGGGGCATTTTCGTGGAGGAGATGCGCGGCTATGTGACCGATATCCAGGACCCGGACTGGCCTGTCAATACCAACAGCACTCCTAACCAGGCCGCGCTGCTTATCGGGCAGAATGTCCAGGAAAGACATGTTCTCCTGCCGATACCTTCAATAGAGCTCGGTGTGAACACCAGCCTGACTCAGAACAAACTTTGGTAACATTCAGATGATATGCTCATGAAAAAATCGATATTATTTCTTGCCATGTCTTCAGCTCTGCTTCCGGCCATCCTTGCCGGCTGCCAGCAGAACGATATAATGTATGATGTGGACTATAATGTAACTCTGGCTCCGGAGAATACCTACTATGCCGGAGAGCCGGTGACATTCAATTTCAGCGGAGAAGTGGACAACCTGCTTTTCTATAGCGGGGAGCGCGGCCATGAATACCAGTACAGGGACAGGTATTCCATCCCTCTGGAGGAGATGTCCACAGTCATGCTGAACTTTTCGGTCACGTGCCAGTATGGTAATGTCCCGGGAGGCCTGGATATTTATTACTCCACGACATTCCCCGGCCTTGACGGGGAGGATGCGGAAGCGGACAGGGCGACTATTTCTGCCATGGCTTCCGACATGGAGGCTGCGGGATGGACAAAGCTGGCTGTCTGGGGCGGGGATAACCCCGAAGAGCCGGCTAACTCAACTCTGACAACCGCGAATGTCTCCTGTGACCTCTCGCATGCCATGGACAACTTCTGCCTGGCATTCCACTGGCATCCGTCTGAAGGCCCAAACCAGAACCAGCCCCAGAGGACGTACAGGATATCCGGGGCCCTGGATGTGGAGACCAAGGACGGCATGTCTTTGAGCTCTGACCTGTCATCCCTTGTGTACAGGACATTCATGACAAATGAGGCCTTTGCGGAAAACCCTTATTTTATCAACACGAATCCTATCAAAAACAATAATAACGGCGCAATAAGGTTTAATGACAGAGTATATGACATAGTCTTCCAGGGAGCTGCAGCAGGTATATTCGACTTTGATCTTGACGGCTGGTGCATTTCCGTACCGCAGACCTTGAACGCGGTTGCCAACGATACTGCTACCGTCATAAAGAACATGCAGAACTACCTGGATTCCTACACCTACACTTTCGATGAGCCGGGAACCTATACCGTGACTTTCGTCGGCAGGAACATGAACTATGTCGGGACATCCGAGCTGGTAAGGGAGCTGACCGTGACCATCCTTCCGCAGCCGGTTTCTTCAGGCGACGGGGGAGCTTCCGGCGAGTGATTCCCGGCAGCGCACTGACGGACGAAAAGAGGGCGAGTCTGACTTTTGACGCGCCCTCTTTTCGTTGTGCCTGCAACAAGCTTTACCAAACGAAGTCGAACTTGATGTCCCGAGGTATGCCGTGCGAGTTCACGTTGGCGATATCGGCTTCCAGGTCCGCCGGGACCACTGCATATTTTGCGGAGAACTCTTTCGCATATACTGCGTCACCGGTAGCCTGGGTCCTGATGATGAGTGCCGCCCATGAATCTATTGCGGAGAGCGCTTTCTCGAAGTCAATGTGGTATTGCCCGTCCTTGTTGCGGGAGAACGCCCCCTGCTCCTTCATGTAGTTGTAGCACATCATGTTGGCCTTCCCGTGCGAAGAAGCGGCCCCGAAGCGGACGGAGCGCACCAGACCTGCGATAAAGGTGGTGATGGCGTCTTCCTTGCTTATGAGCGGGATTTCTTCCATGTCTATCAGCCTGCACACCATGAACAGCCCGAGGATGTCGGCCTTGGCTTCCTCCCAGGTGGTCTTTTCCGCGCCCATGGCCTCGTCCACGCTGCCTTTGCCGTTTACCGTCTCCTTTACTCCGAGCCCGTGAGCCACTTCATGGAAGGTAACGTTCCAGAAGAAGGCCTCGGAACGCAGGTGCCCCTGCTGCCCCTGCTCGACCAGCAGACGCCCTATCGGCAGCAGTATCTTCTCGAACTTTGCATTCATGCTGTTGTGCAGCTGGAGCCTTCTTGCTCCTTTCAGTGCCTGTACCCTGTCGTCATTCGGCAGGTTTATGGCGATGGTCTTGCTGCCGCAGTTGCAGTCTCCGGCGTAATAGATGGCATCGTATACGTTGAGGTCCGAAGATGTTCCCGGGACGAATGTCTTGTATTCTTCAGGGCATGGCAGCATCTTCTGCAGTTCCGGGAGCATGGAGACGTACTTTTCCAGGTCCCTGCTCCTCTTCTCGTCCTTCAGGAGTATGAAACATTCGTACGATGTCTTCAGCTCGTTCAGCTTGTCGTCATAATTCTCGATAGGTCCTATTACAACATCTATCTTGCTGTCCTTCATGTCCATCCATGCGAGGTCGCTCTCGAAATACTCATCCGTGCGGAAGGCTTCCGCCCTTCTGGTGAGATAGTTCCTGAGTCCGTCGTTTCCCGTAATGGCAGCTGCTTCTTCAAGGTAGCCGCACACGAGTTCCAGCTCTTCCCTGTATTCGTCCCTGTACCAGACGCATTTCAGGTTCCCGTCCCCGTCCCGTCTTATGACGGTGTAGGGGCTGGATTTGTCAGGGTCGGTGAAGGCTTCCCATTCCTCTGCCGTCATGTCTGCAGGGTAATAGTTGGCCCCGAGGGGCTTTTCCCCGTATCCAGGGACGAACGGTGAGTTGTCCTCGAGCCTGTCCCACGGGCCGTAGTTGATCATGGCGAACTCCTTCATCGCCCGGTCCCCGAGGTTTTCCATTGCATCCCTGTCCCCGAAGGTCTGTTTCCAGAACAGGTCATCCATAATGTCCGCCGCCTTCTTCAGGAGGTCCAGGACCTGCCTGTCACTGCTGTCGAGCCCTTCCATCAGGGGCGAGCTCATTTCCACGGGCGCATATTCGTCCACCCTTGCCTGCATGTCGTTTCCGGCCTGCTGCGCACAGGAGGATGCCAGCACCGCGAATGCTCCGATTGCCATAAAAATGTCTTTCATATTTCCAAGTGTCTTTATTCGGTGTCAGTTTCCAGTTACAGGAAAGGGGCTGGCCGGAAACTGGATTCAGGCACAACCCCTTGACAAGTCATATCCGGTGTCCCGGTCAGAAGGACAGGGCGATGGCGATGAAATCGTCAGCCTTCAGTGCCGCTCCTCCGATGAGCCCTCCGTCTATGTCAGGGCAGGCGAACAGCTCCTTGGCATTGGACGGCTTGCAGCTTCCTCCATAGAGGATGGTGATTTCCTCGGCGAGAGACCCGAATTTCTCGGCCACTACCTTCCTTATGCAGGCGTGTATTTCCTGTGCCTGCTCTGCAGTGGCGGTCTTTCCGGTCCCGATGGCCCATACCGGCTCGTATGCTATCACCACTTTTGCCATATCTTCGGCAGAGAGGGTGTAAAGTACGTTCTTTACCTGCTCTGTAACCACTTCGAAATGGCGTCCGGCCTCTCTCTCCTCGAGGTTTTCACCTACGCAGAAGATAGGGGAGAGCCCGTGTGCTATGGCAAGCTTCACCTTCTCCACGAGTTTGGCGTCTGTCTCTCCATAATACTGCCTCCTTTCCGAGTGCCCGAGGATGGTGTAGGAGCAGCCTGCGGAGACGAGCATGTCGGCTGCGACCTCCCCTGTGTATGCACCTTTCTCCTTGTCCGCGCAGTTCTGTGCGGAAAGCCCGATGCCGCTGCCCTTTATGGCATCAGCCACCGGGACGAGGTGGGTGAACGGGGGAGCGATGATAAGTTTTACAGAGGACGGCACTTCCGGTGCCTTGGCTGCCACTGCCTTGGCGAGATCCACGCCTTCGGCAACGGTGGTGTTCATTTTCCAGTTGCCTGCAACAATTTTCTTTCTCATGATCTATATCCTTGTTTTAATCGTGTTCTGCGCGCAAATTTAGGAACTGTTTGAAAAAATTCAAAACAGTTTCTCATTGTTCTACGGTATACTTGACGACAGCCCCTATTCTGCCGGACTGGTTCCAGAGCCAGATCCTGCCTGTGCTTTCCTCGTATCTGGTGACCTCGAAGCTGAGTCCGGACCTGGACTTGGTGTCGTTGGAGGTGGTGTAGACGAGGTCGCAGCGTATTGTGTTCCCGACGGTGGGGAAGGAACTGCATACGATGATGAAATAGTTCGCCATGCTGTCGTCGGTTATCCAGAACGTGTTCCTCTGTCCGTTGCATCCGCTCTGGTGCCTGTCCTCGTCGAACCTCAATATGTCCTGGCCCTTGATGAAAAGCCCGAGGTCGTTTTCCCCGTTCAGTTCCGAAACGGTGAATTTCGTCCCGCAGCCGGCAAGCAGCAGGAGCATCGGGAGTATGTATCCGAGTATGACGGTATTCTTCATGGTTTCCTTTATTCTATGGTGATCTGCCTGGTGACTATTGCCTTCGAGCCGTCCTGGTAATGCACGACGGCCTTCATTTCTCCCGAGGCCCCGGGGGTGAAGTACCCGTTCTCCCCGGTGGAGACAGGCTGCCCGTCATAGAACCACTCTATTTCCTCGGCGTCGTAGGCATTGTACAGCCTCAGGGGGAAGAGGCTTCCGGCAGGGTAGGTGCCGTCGCTGTTCTTCTGGACATAGTACAGGTATATGAACGGGTAGTTATAGTCCTTCGGGGATTTTGTAGTGAAATTGTATTCCTCGTCGGTGCCCGTGCCGAATTTTATCTTTACCTTGTACGGGGTCCTCGGTGACAGCCCTTCAATGGTGCAGGCATATTTGCCCGGAGAGTAGGACGAACTTATCTCCACAGTGGTCTCCTCTCCTCCCGAGCTTGGCTTCCAGGTGAGCGTGGCGGGGCCTGTGTATTCCGAAGACGAGTTCCAGGAGATGATGGCGGCGTCCTGGAAGACATCCGCCTTGACCGATACCGGCACCGGGGCCTCGTCGTATTCATACACGGTAAGTATGATGTTGTCGCCGGACCTCTCTATGGCAGTTATGGCCAGGGGAGATTTCTCCGTGCTCCAGAATGTGAAGGATGGGTCTGTGTCGGGAGTGAAGGAGGAGTATTCCGAGGAGGATGTCACGTACGGGAAGAAAACCTGGGCGACATTCCCTGCCGATGGATAGGCCTCCACCAGGTCTGCGCACTGGTGCGAGGGGTTGCAGTTTATCTCGTTTCTATCCCACCTCCTTTTAGCCGTGAGGTTCGCTCCCGAAGCCTCGGAATACCCGGCGTTGTTCGTGGACTTGTCTATATGGTATATGAGGAGTCCGCTGCCCCCGATGTACCTGTCCCAGCCCTCGGCCCTCCTGCATTCGAAGAGGAAGTATTCGTTTTCCTTGTCGGTGTCCATCCTGTAGTATGTCCCGTCCACGTCTATGGGGGTCAGGGTATGCGTCCCTGCCGTGAGGGTGACGGGTTCGGATATCCCGAGGGCATCCCGGTCCACCGCGTTCAGGTTCGGAGGGGTGTTGCCTTCATTGTTCTGGTTCCCGGAGTCCATAAGGGCTGTACTTCCCCACATTGCGTCAGCCTGCCCGCCGCTCTTCTCGTAGTCTGTGTCATAGTAGTCGTCCAGCCCGAGGGTATGACTGAATTCGTGGCAGAAGGTGCCTATGCCTGTGAGGGTATAGGAGTTTGTCCCGGACCTGTGGAGCTCGGAGGTGCAGGCATACCTGTTTATCTTCACCCCGTCCAGTGTCAGGGTTATCCCGGCCCCGTCCTTGAGGTACCAGGCGTGTGACCATATCCTGTCTTCCCCCGCGCCCTCGGCCTCGTCGCCGCCGGCGAAGAACACGAACACATTGTCGACTTCCCCGTCCCCGTCGTCGTCATACCGGGAGAAATCTATCTGCTGGTTCGCGAGCCTGCATGCGTCTTCAATCATTTCCGCAGGGGCGGAGTCGTCGTTGCTGCTGTTGTTCGCCCCGTAATATGCACAGTTGTTGGGCAGGGTCACGATGTCGCTCACGTCGAAAGAGAATGAGAACTGCCCGTCAAACTGCTCGTTGAAGTAGTCTATCGCCGAGCCTGTGGCCCCGTTGTGGCTGTAGCCTTCCTCGGTGAGCAGGCTCACGAATGTCTCCCTGGTGTGGCTGCTCTGGAACCTTACATCCTGGAACTGGGCCAGGATAACGATGCCGTGCTTTTCTGAAACAGTGCCGGAACTCTTTGTCGGCAGTCCCCTGGCTGCCTTTGTCCTGGCGAGGATGCTGCCTTTCCCGTCTTCCGCCCCGGCTGCCAGGGCCCTTTTCTTCGCGGCCGCCGCTGAAAGTGCGGAGTAAGGTATCATCCTGCTCCTTGCCTTTATCCCGGAGGGGGCGTCCTGCCCGGCCCTGTATTCCGTCAGAGTCAACGTCCCGTCTTCCCCGTAGCAGGCGTAGTAGTACCATTTGTCCGGGCCCTGCTTTATCGTATACCCGTCCGCCGTGGTGAGTATCCTCATGAATTCGTCTCCGGTCAGTCTCGCCTTCACCTGCGTCCCGTCCGGCTGATAGAGGTAGAACTCCTTTTTCGTGGCCGGGGCGGCAGATGAATCTTCCGTGCAAAGCAGCAGAACCAGGGCTGTTGCAGCGTATATTATTTTGAGCAATAGATTTCTCATAATAAAAAAAGTATATTACCTTTGTCCCCGAGAGACGTTGAAAACAGGGCAACAAACTGCATATTTAAGCATTTTTTATGAGACGAACAATATTTTTATTCTTGACCGTCCTTCCATGCTCCGTCGCACCCTTTTTCCTGTACGCGCAGAGCGGGAAGTCCATGCCGGACACTCCGGACTCTTCCTTGTCCGTATGCAGCGCAGAGGAGACCGCAGGGGCCATAGCCTCTTACGGCACTTTCGACAACTGGTCGGCCCGGGAAATCAAGGAATCGGGTATTATCGGAGGAAAGACCAGGAATCTTTTCGAATTTTACGGGAACCGTGAAGTCACGCGCACCAAGGAGCCTTTTGTCGCTCCGGAGGGTTATCTCTGGCGCACTAACAATGTCCTCGCGGTGGTGGCCGGCGTCACCAAGACCAACAATACCGTCTATCCGGAAAAGAGGGGGAACGGGTACTGCGCCCGCCTGGAGACCCATATCGAGTCTGTACGGGTAATGGGCATGATAAACATGGACGTGACCTGCCAGGGCGCATTGTTCGTCGGCAAGGTGGAGGAGCCTATCCGCGATACCAAGTCACCTATGGCCAAGGTCATATACGGTGTCCCTTTCGACGGCCGTCCGGAAGCCCTTGTCTTCGACTACAAGGCTGACGTGGGGCACGAGGTTGTCCGGGGTACCGGCTTCTCGTCCCTGAAGGAGATGGGCTACCCGGACTATCCCATTGCATATATGGTCCTGCAGAAACGCTGGGAGGAACCTGACGGCTCCGTGCATGCCCTCAGGGTGGGTTCGGCTATCCGGCAGTTCGGGGAGAATGCCCCTGAATGGGTAGACGGCTACCGTATCGAGGTGGCCTACGGGGACATCACATCCGAGCCTTTCTACCGCGACTACATGGCCCTGAAGAATGATCCCGAGACTGCATTCTGGTGCTACAACAGCGAGGGCAGGAAGGTTATGGTACAGGAAGAAGGCTGGGCAGACGAGTCCACCCAGCCTAACTATCTGGTAATAAATTTCCTTGCCAGTTCCGGCCCTGCTTTCTACGGGGGCGTGGGCAATGTCCTGTGGCTCGACAACGTGCATCTGGAGATGTAGAGGACAATCCGCCCACGGGACAGGCTTGCCGTGGCGTCAGCGTCTTTTCCAGAGTGCCGACATTTCTTCGAGCGTCTTGCCTCCCTACGATATATTCACTCCGGATAGACTGACGCTATAAAGGAAAAGACGCCGGTGCAATCTCTGCATCCGACGTCTAAACGTGTACTAAAACCTAAACCTGCAACATAGATGCAATACTTTTCTCCAATGTTGCAGGAAATTTTAAAAAATTTTCAAAATCCCTTGGAAGCTGTCATCGGTACTGTTTTCATTCCTGTCCTATTTCCTTCAGCATCTCCTCCACAGCCGCTTCCAGCTGCTTGTCCTCGCCGTTGAGGACAGATGCCGGGTCATTGTACACAAGGATGTCAGGCTCTATCTGCATGTTCTCCAGATATCTCCCTTCCTTCAGCCCTACAGCCCCGACCTGCGGTATGCCGAACACTATGGTAGGGTCAATCTGCTGCTCCCACCACACGGCCGTCATGGTTCCGGGAACAGGGGCTCCGATCAGCTTGCCGATACCGAGGGTCTTGTAGACGTACGGGAAGCCGCAGGCATCCGAATAGTTGTTTTCCCCGATGAGCACGCACGACGGCTTCGTCCATTTGCTGTACGGCTCGGTCCCGATGTACTGTCCGCGCGGCTCGAACCTTATGTAGGCCTTCCCGTCGAGCAGCGTGGCGAGGTCGTCGTGGAGCCAGCCTCCGCCGTTGTTCCTCGTGTCGACTATCACGGCCTCGGCATTGCGGTATTTCCCGAGAAGCTTGGAATATACTTCCCTGAAGCTGTCGGAATCCATGCCCTGTACGTGTACATAGCCTATACGTCCTCCGGAGAGTTTCTCCACCATTTCCTCACGCTGCCTGACCCATCTCCTGTACAGCTCGCTGTAGTCGCTGTATGCCGCCTCGACATATATGTCCTCGGCCTTCCGGCCCTTTTTCTTCACCGAGACAAGCACCTTCTGTCCAGCCTTCCTTTCCAGCAGGGACAGCCAGTTGGTCCCGGCGGTGATCTTCTTCCCGTCGATGGCTTCGATGATGTCCCCGGACTTTATCTCCGGGTCCACGACGGCAAGCGGCCCTCCCTTGAGCACTTCGGCAATCTTCAGCCCGTCCCCTTCATGGCTGTAGTCCGGTATGAACCCGAGTTTCCCGATACTCTTGCGGGACCCGTAGTATCTTGCCCCGGTATGCGAGCCGTTCAGTTCCCCGAGGAGTTCGGAAAGCATCTCCTGGAAGTCGAAATTGTTGTTTATGTGCAGGAGGAAGCGGCTGTGGGCATCCCTGTACATCTCCCAGTCTATGCCGTGGATGTCCTTGTCGTAGAATTTTTCAGAAACCTGCTTCCAGATATGCCCGAAAATGTATTCCCTCTCCTCGGCAGGCCTGTAGTTGAACATGCCGGAGAATGAGATGCTTTCCCTTGAGCCGGAAGGCAGGTCCACCTTCGTGATGCCGCTCCCGTTCAGGACATAGAACGACTTCCCGTCCTTTGCCGGGTAGATGGCCCCGGACAGCCCGCGGGCGAGCACGCTCACGCTGTTGTCCTTTATGTCCAGCACGCAGAGGTCGTAGGTCTTCTCCAGCCTGGTCATATAGTAGAGCTTGCTTCCGTCAGGGGCAAGGTAGTGGTCTCCCATACGTCCGGAGAACCTGGTCAGCCTGATTATCCTGTCTGCCCTGTTCTCAAGGTCCAGGACCAGTTTTTCAGCCTTCTTGTCCACCTTTGCCGAATCCTTTTCCTCCTTTTTTTCTTTTTTCTCCGCTTCCTTGTCGCCGGCGAGGAGCTTCTCCATCTCATCGCTTTCCTTGTCCCTCGTGAACTTGTAGAATTCCTTGCCGTCGAAGAACATTGCGTAGATGTCGTATTCTGCGCCCCAGCTGCCGTGGCTGCGGTATCCGGCCCTGTCGGGCATCCAGGTCATGGCCTTGCCGTCCAGCGCCCACCTGAAGTTCCCGTCGGTGTAGCCGCTTTCCGTCAGGTCGGTTATCTCCCCGGTCTCTGTGTCTATGAGGGCTATGTCTGAATTGTTCCAGCCTCCGTTTGCCTGCCAGTCTGTCAGGATTTGCCTGCTGTCCGGTCCCCATTCGAAACTGAGGTCCCCGTCCGAGTAGGAGTAGTTTATATTCTTGAAAAGGGATTTTTCCTTCCCGGTCTTCAGGTTCTTTATCACGAGCTCGGTCCTGTCGCGCAAGAATCCGAGCCATTTCCCGTCAGGGGATACCTGGGGCTGGAAGCAGGTCTGTCCCGGGTCCGTGATCATCTTTTCCCGGGTGTCCACGCTGTAGGTGAAGTACTTGTCGTCCTTGCCCGCGAGCGAGGTGGCGTAGATGCCCCAGTGCCCGTCCCTTTCCGAAGAATAATAGAGGGTCTTGCCGTCTTCCGAGAAACAGAGGTCCCTTTCCTGCTGCGGGGTATCCGTTATCCTGCGCGTGGTGCCGTACTCCACGGACGTGACGAAGACGTCGCCCCTGAGTATGAGTGCGACCTCTTTCCCGTTGGGCGAGACGGCTATGTCCCTTGTCCCGCTGGAATAGTACCTGACGATGCTGTCCCTTTCCGTCTTGTCAGACACGATGCTTATCTCAACTTTCTCTGGCTTCTGCCCGTCCTTCACAGTGTACAGCTCCCCGTTGTAGGAGAACGAGATGAGCCCGTTGCCGGCTACGGAGATGTACCTTATCGGATGAGTGTCCAGGTCGGTCACCTGCACGGACTCGGACGGTGCCGAGAGGGAACTCCTGTATATGTTGAAGCTCCCGTCCTTTTCGCTCAGGTAGTAGAAGGTGTCCCCGTCTGCCGCGAATACCGGGTTCCGGTCCTCGCCGTTGAACCTGGACAGTTTCTCGAAGCTGCCCTGTCCGTCTATCCCGAAGCCCTCCTGGCCTTCTCCCGGACTGTAGAGCCAGATGTCCCTGGTCACCGAGGAGGTATGGTGCTTCCTGAAGCTGTCTTCATAGCCTTTCCAGTCTTCATAGAGGACTTTCCAGTCCTTGTTTATGCTGATCGAGGATACCGGGAGCGCGGTTATGTACTCCGGCCTTCCTCCTTCCGGGCCCACGGTGTAAAGCTGCGGCATGTTGCCCGGGAATCCGTCAAACTCCGCATCAGGGGATATGTCTGCCGAGAAGACTATCCTCCCGTCCCCGAGCACCGCCATCGGTATCTCGTTCCCCGGATAGTCGGTCACCCTCTCCGGTGTGCCTCCTCCGGCTGAAGTGATGAAGATGTCCCCGTCGTCCTCCCTGTGTGACCTGAAGACTATCGAGCCGCCGTCCGGAGTCCATATAGGGTCGGTGTCGTATGCCGGATTGCTTGTGATCTGGACGGCTTTCCCGCCTTCGCTCCCGACGACATAAATGTCTCCCTTGTAGCAGAAGGCAATCTTGCTCCCGTCAGGAGATATGCTGTTCTTCCTTATCCACAGAGGGGTGTCGGCGGCAGCATAAATGCTCCCGGCAAGGAGCATGGCTGAAATTGTTGCAAGTGTTCTTTTCATAAACTGGATCTATTGTTTACGTGTGTTTTCATTCTTCATCATATCCGTCCTCGGCCCCGTCGTCCAGGCCGAAGTCTGCGGCGAACTTCTCCGCCACATCGTCCGGGACCTCGAAGTTGAGCGAATCCCAGAGGGAGTCCATCTGCCGCCTCTCTTTTTTCGTGGGCCTTCCGCTCCCCCTGTCCCTCTTCAGGAAAAAGGTCTCCACAGGAGACTTGAGCTTGTCGAGTTCTTCCTGCGGCGTAATGTTCTCCGCATACCTCGGTACCAGTTTGGCTCCCTGGCGCTTCTCCACCGGCTCCAGCACGCGGTAGGTGTAGGTGATGGCACCTTTGCGGGCTGAAATGACGTCACCCGGCCTTACTGCCTTGGACGGCTTTACGTCGGTCCCGTTGAGCCTTATCTTCCCTCCCTTGCAGGCATCCGTGGCGTCGCTCCTGGTCTTGTAGACCCTTATAGACCACAGGTATTTGTCTATCCTTACTTCTTCCATAATGGATTCCTCCGTCCTTTTCCGGGAGTGTCAGCTGCCTTCCAGTCTCAACCTTGGGGCCGCCGCCTTCCCCAGGCAGTGTCAGCTGCCCTTCTTCATGAAAAACTTCTCATATCCGGAAACCGGGGCTTCCTGCCCGGCCTCTTTCTCGCCATACTCATCTTCCAGCCCTTCGTAATCTTCCCCTTCGAGGAAAGGCTCGGTATCCGGATTAATGTATCCGTCACTGTCATCCCGTTTCCCCGAGGCGGCTTCCAGCAGGACAGTGTCCCTGTCCACCGGCACTACATACAGGTCCTGGACTTCTGCCGGCACAAGGACGGTCTCTCCTTTGCGGAGGGAATAGTTTTCCACCGTCCTCTTCCCGTCCTCGCCGGTCCCGGGTATCTGCAGGGAGGCTTCCCCCTCTACGCATACCAGCAGGATATAGCTGTCGGATTCCCCGGAGAAGATATGCAGAGGCTCGGAGAGCCTTATCCTCGTCACGTTGAATTCCGGGCATTCGGCAAGTTTCTCCATCTGTCCTCCATCCCCGTCTGCCGTGGCGCCTGCCGCCGGGACATATTTGCCGTAGTCTATGAAGTCCATGGCCTCGGCCAGGTGTGTGCCGGCAAGTTCCGCGCTGTCCTCCTCCTTGTCCTGGAGCTTGAACGGCAGCTCCGAGGACTCCTTGACCACTATGATGCGCAGTCCCTTCCCCGAGGCGGAGTGCACTGTCCCCGGCTCTATCGTCAGGAAATCCCCCTTGCGAGGGCGTATGACATTCATCTCCTCCCTTATCGAGCTGTCGAGGCATTTCCCGTAAACCTCCCCGGCGGACATCTCCTTGCTGAAGCCGACGTACAGGGCCGGCTCTTCTCCTTCTTCCGCTATGTACCACAGTTCCTTTCCCCCGAGGGCGTCGTATCTCTGTCCGGCAATCTCGTCGTCCGGATGGACATGCACCGGCATCTCCCCGTCTACCTCAAGGAATTTCACGAGCAGCGGGAACTGTCTCCCGTAGCAGCTGTAGACATAGTCCCCGACAACCCTCTCCAGGTAGGTCTCCATTATTTCCCCGATGCTGTTGCCGCCGAGCCATCCTTCGGCAACTACCGAGTCCTCTATGCCGAGGTCCGCCAACCCTATTGTCACTTTCCCCCATGGTTCCTCTGTCTCCAGGCTCTGGAACTTCATCGGGTATAATTTCCTTATCTTTTCCATAATCATTACAGTACGACTGCAGGCAGTCTGATGACCTAACAAAAAAACGGTATCCTTTCCGGAGGATACTGGAAAATTTCCCCGAAAATAGTACATAAAATCCATATCGGAAAATTTTGGGGCACTTTCCGGAAGCCGTGCCTGTCCCGGCCGGATCCTGTCACTGACAATAATTCATGGACCCGGTGACAATTTGTCAGTTTTCCCTCATGGCATCCCTTTTGTCCAAGGATTCGCGGCAACGCCGGAAGGCGCAAGGGTGAGTGTGACGGGAACATGGGTACCGGAGCTCCTCATCCTGGACGAAAGATTAAGTTTTAAAATTTATAAGTTATGATCAGACCATTGGCAGACAGAGTATTGGTAGAGCCTAAAGAGGCAGAGACCAAGACAGCGGCAGGACTGTATATTCCTGATACGGCTAAAGAGAAACCACAGCAGGGTACCGTGCTTGCTGTAGGTCCGGGTAAAAAGGACGAGCCTATGGAGGTTAAGACCGGGGATACTGTGCTCTATGGCAAATATGCCGGTACGGAAATCACAGTGGACGGCAAGAGCTATCTCATCATGAAGCAGTCCGATATATTGGCTACTCTTTAATATTATAAGGAAAGTAAGTAAAAGGAGAATACTATTATGGCAAAAGATATCAAATTCAATGTCGAGGCACGTGCCCAGATGAAGGAGGGCGCTGACGCACTCGCTAACGCAGTGAAGGTGACACTTGGTCCAAAGGGACGCAATGTTGTTATCGACAAGAAATTCGGTGCACCCCAGGTTACCAAGGACGGTGTTACCGTAGCAAAGGAAATAGAACTGGAGGACAGGTTCGCCAATATGGGCGCGCAGATGGTTAAGGAGGTAGCCTCTAAGACCAACGACCAGGCCGGTGACGGTACCACTACAGCAACTGTCCTTGCCCAGGCCATCATAAATGTCGGGCTGAAGAATGTCACTGCAGGTGCAAACCCTATGGACCTGAAGAAAGGTATAGACAAGGCCGTTGCGACGGTTGTAGAGAACCTCAAGTCCCAGAGCAGGGAAGTCGGCGACGACTATTCAAAGATAGAGCAGGTCGGCACTATTTCAGCCAACAACGACAGCTATATCGGCAAGCTTATAGCTGACGCAATGTCCAAGGTAAAGAAGGACGGTGTGATTACGGTCGAGGAGGCCAAGGGCACTGACACCGAGGTGAAGGTAGTCGAGGGAATGCAGTTCGACAGGGGATACATCTCTCCGTATTTCATGACTAACGGGGACAAGATGGAAGCAGTCCTCGAGGAGCCGCTCATCCTCATTACCGACAAGAAGATTTCCACGATGAAGGATCTTCTCCCTATCCTCGAACCTATCGCACGTGAAGGAAAATCTCTCCTCATAATAGCTGAAGATGTAGACGGTGAAGCACTTACCACACTGGTTGTCAACAGGCTCCGTGGTACCCTGAAGATAGCTGCCGTGAAAGCTCCGGGCTTCGGCGACCGCCGCAAGGAGATGCTTCAGGACATAGCTACCCTTACAGGTGCGGTAGTGGTTTCCGAGGAAAGAGGCTTCACTCTCGAGAATACAACTCCGGACATGCTCGGAAAAGCCGAGAAAGTCGTTGTCTCCAAGGAGAATACCACAATCGTGAACGGTGGCGGTGACAAGGATGCCATAAAGGAGAGGGCAGAGCTCATCAGAAAGCAGATTGCCACGACTACATCCGATTACGACCGTGAGAAGCTCCAGGAGCGTCTTGGCAAACTCGCCGGTGGTGTGGCTGTCCTTTATGTCGGAGCCGCTACCGAGGTGGAGATGAAGGAGAAGAAAGACAGGGTCGAGGATGCCTTGAGCGCCACCCGTGCAGCAGTGGAAGAAGGCATAGTCCCTGGCGGTGGAGTTGCATACATCCGTGCCGCTGACGCCTTGAAGGGTATGAAGGGGGACAACGAGGACGAGACTACCGGTATCCACATCGTGGCCCGTGCCATTGAGGAGCCTCTCCGTCAGATAGCCGAGAATGCTGGTGTCGAAGGCAGCGTGATCATCCAGAAGATTAGGGAAGGCAAAGGCGACTTCGGCTACAATGCCCGTACTGAAGAATATGTGAACATGTTCGAGGCAGGTGTCATCGACCCTACCAAGGTTGCACGTGTCGCCCTTGAGAACGCGGCATCGGTTGCAGGAATGTTCCTTACTACAGAATGTGCCATCACTGATATTCCTGAAAAGGAACCGGCCCCGGCAATGCCTGCCGGCGGAATGGGCGGAATGATGTAGTGGTTTGAATATAATGATCGGTTTTAGAAAGGAGAGGGCTGTCCGGAAGAGGTTCCGGCCGGCCCTCGAATTTCTTTCTCCGGCGGGCTCCAGTCCGCACCGTTCATGGACTTTATTGTTTATATCGCGGCTCCCGTTTTTCGGCAGGGCATACTCCATACCTTACGGCGGCGGTGACGGGCTCATGTTCGAGGCGAAGCTCAAGGACTACACCTGCCGTGACGGGAAGAGAGGCAGAAAGGAGATAGGATTCACGGCAGATACGGATGAAGACCACTTCGAATTCCGCCCCACTGTATTTCCTGACGGAAGTAGCAGTGTGTCAGTCGTTTCCACGAACAGGCAGCAGATAAGCTACGGAGGGACTTTGTCAAAAATTAAAAAATCTGACAAAAAAAGGTAAAAAAAAAGTTTGGAGGGAAAGGAAAAAAGCGTACCTTTGCAATCCCGAAAACGAAAAGGGCATCCGAGAGCGGGCGACCGCGGGATGGATGCAGTGGCCGGGGGCCTCCCCTGACGGAGGGGGCGCACAATGCGAGAGTTGTTTGAAAATACTGAGGAAGCAAGTACAAGAAGCAAGTACCAAGAGAGATACAAGCGACGTCAATTCAAGGAGACAGGGCCAGGGCAAGAGAACTAAAGACTATACAAAGAAGAGTTTGAACCTGGCTCAGGATGAACGCTAGCGGCAGGCTTAACACATGCAAGTCGAGGGGCAGCACGGGGAGTAGCAATACTTTCTGGTGGCGACCGGCGGAAGGGTGCGTAACGCGTGAGCAACCTGCCCTCCACAAGGGGATAACCGGCGGAAACGGCGACTAATACCCTATATGAGAAGTCCCGGCATCGGGACGTCTCGAAAGGACTACGGTGGAGGATGGGCTCGCGAGACATTAGCCAGTCGGCGGGGTAACGGCCCACCGAAGCGACGATGTCTAGGGGTTCTGAGAGGAAGGGCCCCCACACTGGAACTGAGACACGGTCCAGACTCCTACGGAAGGCAGCAGTGAGGAATATTGGTCAATGGGCGGAAGCCTGAACCAGCCATGCCGCGTGAAGGATAAGGTCCTATGGACTGTCAACTTCTTTGGCGGGGGAGCAATAAGGGGCACGTGTGCCCCGATGAGAGTACCCCGCAAAAAAGCATCGGCTAACTCCGTGCCAGCAGCCGCGGTA
>JADIMQ010000135.1 GCA_017694655.1 Candidatus Cryptobacteroides merdigallinarum | reverse complement strand
ACTGACCTTAGTACGAGAGGACCGGGTTGGACGGACCACTGGTTTACCGGTTGTGGCGCCAGCTGCACCGCCGGGTATCCACGTCCGGTCAGGATAAGCGCTGAAAGCATCTAAGCGCGAAGCCGTCTCCGGGATTAGACTTCCATGAGGGCCGTCGGAGACTACGACGTAGATAGGCAGGAGATGTAAAGGCGGCGACGCCAAAGTCGACCTGTACTAATAGCCCGAAGGTTTCTTCGCCGCGCGGAGTCGTTCATCTGTTCCCTGACATATACTGCGGGGGTAATTGCGGTGAGGGCCCACCTCTACCCATACCGAACAGAGAAGTTAAGCTCACCTGCGCCGATGGTACTGCCGGAAGGTGGGAGAGTAGGAGGCCCCCGCTTTTAGCCGAGGAGGCCCGTCACGGACGACTGTCCAGGACGGGCCTCCTTTTTTTGTTGTTTCCCTCCTCCGTAATTATGGTAATATCTTCCGGGAATTGTGTACATCTTCTTTTTAGGGGACTCCTAACTTTGCACCGTAAATCAGGACGTTTATGCGAATAACAGGAAAAACGGCCGGAACTCTGCTTGCAGGACTCCTTTCCGCAGCAGTTATGCCGGCACAGGAACATCAGGACGAAAAACAAGTATTTATGGAAGAAAAATTGGACCTTACACAGGAGTGGGACAAGGTTTTCCCGCAGAGTGACAAAGTCAGGCACAGTAAGATAACATTCCACAACCGTTATGGAATAACCCTGGCGGCTGACCTGTACATCCCCGTGGATGCCTCCGGGAAACTGCCGGCTATCGCCGTGAGCGGACCTTTCGGTGCAGTCAAGGAGCAGGCATCGGGCCTTTATGCCCAGACTCTGGCGGAAAGAGGTTTCCTGACGATAGCCTTCGACCCGTCCTTTACCGGGGAAAGCGGGGGACAGCCCCGTTATGTGGCCTCACCTGATATCAATACGGAGGATTATTGTGCGGCAGTGGACTATCTTTCGACACGCGCGGATGTTGACCCGGAGCGGATAGGTATTCTTGGAATCTGCGGCTGGGGAGGCTTTGCCGTCAATGCGGCGGCAATCGACACGAGGATAAAGGCCACTGTAGCTTCCACCATGTATGACATTAGCCGCTGCACAGCGAACGGTTATTTCGATGCCGCCGACAATGCCGCTGCACGCCACGAAATGCGTCTCCAGCTGAATGCGCAGAGGACGGAGGACTACAGGAACGGGACCTATGCCCTCGCAGGGGGTGTCGTGGATCCGCTCCCGGACGATGCTCCGCAGTTCGTGAAGGACTACTATGCCTACTACAAGACGCCGAGAGGATATCATAAGCGTTCCCTGAACTCAAACGGCGGATGGAACCGCACCTCCTCCCTCTCCTTCATAAACATGCCTCTCCTTTCGTATGCAGGGGAGATCCGGAGTGCCGTGCTTCTCGTCCACGGGGAGAAGGCTCATTCCCGCTATTTCAGCGAGGATACATACAAGAAGCTGCAGGGTGACAACAAGAAGCTGCTGATTGTTCCGGGGGCTAACCATACGGACCTGTACGACAACATGGGCTGTATACCGTTCGACAGCATAGCTGAATTCTATCGACAGTACTTTGAATAAAGGAGGTCTTCTCCATAAAAATATACTTCATTATGAAAAATTTCACAAAGACAGCATTATTTTTTCTTGCCGGTATCATGCCTCTGTGTATGTCTGCACAGACGGCATGTACTCCGGCAGCCGGGCCTGTCCCTGGAAAGGACGGCGACAGATATGTCCCTTACGGGGAGAGGACAGGCAACGAGTCCATTGTCTATTTTACCCGGAACCTGAGCCCGGAGGGACTTATCGCGGCTTATGAGCAAGTCTGCGCCGACATCAGCGGCAAGGTCGGGGTCAAGCTCCACACCGGGGAGCCGAACGGCCCCAACATTATCCCGAGCGCATGGGTCAAGGAACTCATGAACAAGGACCTGCCAGATGCGTCCATAGTCGAGACCAATACCTATTACCAAGGTGACCGCTACACTACAGAACAGCACCTGAAGACATTGGAGGTCAATGGCTGGACTTTCTGTCCTGTGGACATCATGGATGCGGAGGATACTGTGACATTGCCCGTACGTGGCGGGAAATGGTTCACGAGAATGTCCGTGGGAAGCCATCTTCCCGACTACAGCTCCCTTGTCGTGCTGACCCATTTCAAAGGACACGCCCAGGGCGGTTTCGGGGGCAGCAACAAGAATATCGGCATAGGGTGTGCCGACGGGCGCATCGGCAAGGCCTGGATACATACTGTCCCGGGACAGGGCCAGTGGAGCATAGCCGAGGAAGAGTTCATGGAGAGGATGACGGAATCGACCAAGTCAGTCATCGACCATTTCGGCAAGCATGTGGCGTATGTGAACGTAATGCGCAACATGTCCGTGTCCTGCGACTGCGAGGGAGTTGCCGCCGCCCCGGTCGTTACCCCGAATGTTGGTATCCTGTCATCTACGGACATCCTGGCCATAGACCAGGCCTGTGTGGACCTCGTGTATGCCATGACAGAGGCCGAGCATCATGACCTCGTGGAGAGGATAGAGTCGCGCCACGGACTGCGCCAGCTTTCGTATATGAAGGAGCTGGGCATGGGGAATGACAGGTATATACTGATTGACCTTGACAACGGTGGACGGCGGATTACCGTGGAGGAGGCTGTAAAGGACCTCGTTCCTTTCGTACGGGAGCAGGAATAGCTCCGGGTTCTCCGGGTAATTGAAACGGGCCTCATCAGGAGTACGAATAAGAGGAGGGCGAGTCTGACTTTTGACCCGCCCTCCTCTTTATATTCCGGCGTCAGGAGAAGGCCCTATTTCGCAGCCTCTTCCTTTATGACAGCCTGTGCCGCGGCAAGGCGGGCTATAGGCACCCTGAACGGAGAGCAGGAGACATAGTTCAGCCCTATCCTGTAGCAGAATTCCACTGAAGCCGGGTCTCCTCCGTGTTCACCGCAGATACCGCACTTCAGCTCCGGACGTGTCTCGCGTCCTGCGTTTACGGCATACTGCACCAGCTTGCCCACGGCCTTGGTGTCCAGGGTCTGGAACGGGTCGCCGTCGAGTATCTTGTTCCCGAGATAGTCCCCCATGAATGTCCCCACATCGTCTCTCGAGAAGCCGAACGTCATCTGTGTGAGGTCGTTGGTACCGAACGAGAAGAACTCGGCAGTCTTGGCCATGCGGTCGGCGGTAAGGGCTGCACGCGGTATCTCTATCATTGTCCCGAACTTGAAGTCGATGTGCTGGTTCATTGCGGCCTCCACCTCGGCTTTCACACGGACACATATAGCTTTCTGGAACCGGAGCTCGCGTTCTGATACGGTGACAGGGATCATTATCTCCGGCATCGGGTGCAGGCCTTCAGCCTGGAGCTCTGCAGCGGCCGTGAAGATGGCCCTGAACTGGGTCTCGGAAATCATAGGGTAGGTGATGTGAAGGCGTACTCCGCGGTGACCCATCATAGGGTTTACCTCGTGGAGCGAAGCCCCTCTCTTTTCTATTTCTCCCTCGGATATGCCGAGTTCCTGTGCAAGTTCCTCCTTCTTGTCGCGTGTCTGCGGCACGAACTCGTGGAGCGGCGGGTCGAGCAGACGGAAGGTCACAGGCTTGCCGTCCATTACCTTCATCGTGCCCTTTACCGAAGCCTTTATGTACGGCTCGAGCTCGTTCAGCGCAGCCCTCCTTTCGTCGTCGGTCCTTGAAAGTATCATCTTGCGCAGCTTGGCCAGAGGCGTCTCGGAGTTCTTCCCGTAGAACATGTGCTCTATGCGGAAGAGCCCTATGCCTTCAGCCCCGAAGTTCAGGGCCCTCTGCGCATCTTCCGGAGTATCAGCATTTGTCCTCACGCCGAGCTTGCGGTATTTGTCCACTATGTTCATGAACTTGATGAAGCGCGGGTTCTCGGAGGCGTCCATGGTGTCAATCTCGCTTGCGTACACGAGCCCTTTGGCACCGTTGAGACTTATGATGTCACCCTCATGGACTTCAGTGCCGCCCTTGAATTTCGCAACCTTCTTCTCAAGGTCTATATGCATGCTTTCGCAGCCCACAATGCAGCATTTCCCCCAGCCTCGGGCTACAAGGGCAGCATGGGACGTCATCCCTCCTCTCTGGGTAAGGATACCGGCGGCCGCCCTCATGCCTTCCACGTCTTCAGGCGAAGTCTCCTCCCTTATAAGGATGGTCTTTATGCCCTGTGCACTGGCCTGCATGGCGGCTTCCGATGTGAATACAGCCTTTCCTACGGCGCCTCCCGGACTTGCAGGAAGCCCGTTTGCAATCGCCTTGGCCTTTTTCTCCGAAGCGGAGTCGAGGACCGGATGAAGTATCTCGTCGAGCTGGACAGGGGATACCCTCATTACAGCCGTCTTTTCGTCTATCATCCCTTCGTCGAGCATGTCCATGGCCATGTTCAGTGCAGCGAGCCCGGTACGTTTCCCGATACGGCACTGGAGCATCCACAGCTTGCCGTCCTGGATGGTGAACTCTATGTCCTGCATGTCCCTGAAGTGGTTCTCGAGGTGCACCCTTATTGAATCCAGCTCCTTGTAGACGTCAGGCATGGCTTTCTCGAGGGACTCGAGGCCGGCGTTGTGCGGGTTCTTGGTGGCTTCGTTCAGCGGGTTGGGGGTGCGGATGCCGGCGACTACGTCCTCTCCCTGTGCGTTTATCAGCCATTCACCGTAGAACTTGTTGTCCCCGTTGGCCGGATTCCTGGAGAAGGCCACTCCTGTAGCGGATGTGTTGCCCATGTTGCCGAACACCATGGACTGTACGTTGACGGCCGTGCCCCAGTCATCAGGAATCTTCTCTATTCTCCTGTAGGCGATGGCGCGTTTCCCGTTCCAGGACTTGAACACACCGCCAATGCTGCCCCAGAGCTGGGCTTCCGCCGAATCCGGGAACTCAACCCCGAGAACTTCCTTCACCCTGGTCTTGAACCTGTCGCAGAGTTCCTTGAGCTCATCTGCGGTGATGTCGGTGTCGGAACTGTATCCCTTCTGCTTCTTCAGCTCCTCCATCATCCTGTCGAGCTGCTGGCGGATTCCCTGCCCGTCGGCCGGCTCGATGCCCTCGGCCTTCTCCATGACGACATCCGAGTACATCATTATCAGGCGGCGGTAGGCGTCATAGACGAAGCGGGGGTTCCCTGTCTTCTTTATCATCCCGGGGATGGTGGCGGAGCAGAGCCCTATGTTGAGTATGGTGTCCATCATGCCTGGCATGGAGCTTCTCGCACCTGAACGGCAGCTGACCAGCAGCGGGTTATCCTTGTCCCCGAATTTCATGCCCATGATCTTTTCAGTTGCGCGCATGGCCTCCGTGACCTCGGCCTTTAGCGCATCGGTATAGCCGCCTCCGAGCTCATAATACTCGGCACAACATTCAGTAGTGATGGTGAAGCCTGCCGGGACAGGAATGTTCAGCCTGCACATTTCCGCGAGGTTGGCGCCTTTCCCGCCGAGCAGATTACGCATAGTACCGTCTCCTTCGGCAGTTTTACCTCCGAAGCGGTAGACCCTTTTCTTGTTATCTCCCATAAGAAATTAATATGTTTTAGAATAGTGGTTAATAAATTTTCTGCATGGGCCCTGCCTTCCGGACAAATGCGGAAGGGGCACATTTTACGAAAATAGCATAAAATTTTCTATAAAGAAATATTCTACGTCATAAACTGGCCTGAAATGTTCAATCCGGACAGCACTGCTGGCTTTCCTTCATTCTCCGGGTGTACTTCCCCGGCCCCGGGAATGCCACGGGAGTCCGGTCCTTCCCGCAGTCCTCCCTACAGTAGCCGGCTTGCAATCTCGGACAGTTCGCTCCTTTCGCCCTTTGTCAGGTTTATGTGCTCGAACAGCGGCTGCCCGGCCATCTTTTCCCCGAGGTGCGTAAGGCCGTTGGAATACATGTCCAGGTAAGGCTGGTCTATCTGGAATATGTCGCCGGTGAAGACAATCTTGGTGTTTTCCCCCGCCCTGGTGATTATGGTCTTTATTTCATGCGGGGTGAGGTTCTGTGCCTCGTCAACTATGAAGAACACCCTGCCCAGGCTCCGTCCCCTTATGTACGCGAGCGGGGATATGAGGAGTTTTTCTTCCTTCAGCATGGAGTCTATCTTCAGGGCCTGTTTGCTGCCTGGCTTGAAGCAGTGCCTGATTACGCTAAGGTTGTCCATGAGCGGCTGTACGAAGGGTCCCATCTTGCTCTTCTGGTCTCCCGGAAGGAAGCCTATCTCCTGATTCCCGAGGATGACGGTCGGCCGGGACAGAATGATCTGCTCGAAGTCCCTTTCCTGCTCCAGGGCCGCTGCAAGTGCGAGCAGGGTCTTGCCCGTACCTGCCCCTCCGGTAAGGGAGACCAGCTTTATCTCCGGGTTGAGACAGGCGTCGAGGGCGAATTTCTGCTCGTCGTTGCGTGGGGAGATGCCGTAGGCGTATCTGGACTTTACGAGCATGAGCTTTTTCTCCCTTTCGTCATAACGGGCGCAGACGGTGTTCATCCCTCCGTTCTTTTCGTACTTCAGCTTGTAAAGCTGGTTGGGCACGGGCTTCTCTTTCAGGAGATTTCCGTAAGGTATCGAGCCGTGTCCGGAAACAAGGCCTTCCGTTGCTTTCCAGTCCGGGTTCTCTATGATCACGACTTCGTTCCTTGTGTATTCCACCCTGGACTCTTCAATCTTGTCGGTGAGGTAATCCTGGGCCTCCATTCCCACTGCCTTGGACTTCATCCGCAGGTTCACGTCCTTTGTCACGAGGGCCACGAACCTGCCCGGGTTGTTCGCCTTCACCCAGATTGCCGTGGCGAGTATCCTGTGGTCCTGCGTGTCATCCTGGAAGCAGCCCTGGAGCTGCTCCGGGAACGGGTGGTTCAGCTCCACCTTTATCCTGCCCAGCTTCTTGCCGAGCGGGACCCCGTCTTTCCCGAACATTGAGTTTCCGCTGAGCCTGTCGAGCTCCCGCATGAAGCCCCTCGCGTTGAAGCTGAGGTTGTCGCTGCCTTTCTTGAACTTGTCGAGCTCTTCAAGGACCGCCATAGGGATGACGATGTCGTTTTCCTGGAACTTCCTTATGGCGCGGTAGTCATGCAGGATGATGTTGGTGTCAAGCACGAATATCTTCGGCTTTTTCCCGGTGCCGCCTGAATCTGTTTCCATATATCGAGATTGAAATTTGAACCTTTGTCCTTGTCAGTCTTCTCCTTCGGAGTAATGGCCCTGTATAAGGGACGCCAGGATGTCGGAGACGCCGGGCCTGTTCCCGTGCACTACCGAGAATCCCGGCTTGCCGGAAGGATGTCCCAGAGGGAAGTAGGCTATGTCCTGCAGGAGCAGCTGGGCGTCGATATAGTCATAGTCCTCGTCGTTTATCTGGATGAGGACCCCCGGTACCTCTGAAAAGAGTATCCTTATGGCATCGGTCTCGCCTGCGGCCCTTTCTACACCGCTTATGTCAATGCAGATGCCTGTGTCCCCGGCCATTTCCGCAGCTGCCGTGGCGAGTCCGCCTTCACCTACCGTGGCCCCGGCGATTATGACCCCGTCCTCCACAAGCTCCCTGACCACCTCGAAACAGTCTATGAAGTAGTCCGGGTCCTGTATTTCCGGCGCATTGTCCCCGCTCACTCCCGCGGCTTTCTCGAAAAGAGAATCGCCGAGGCGGTATTCGCAGGTGTCGAACGGGATATAAATCAGCCAGGAGGCGGTGTCCGGTACAAGGGTGTCCCCGCATTTGGCCTCGTCGGAAAGCCAGCAGTAGCGTATTTCACGGTTTTCCTGCTCGCTGAAGAAGTCGTATTCGTTGTCTTCCTTCCCGTCCTTCATAGTCTCCGCGTGTACGGAGAACTCCGCTTCTGTCTCCCCGGCGCATTTCTCGAAAGAATAGCTGTCCAGCCTGATGTTGAGCCCGAACAGGTATCTCCCGGCAGCTTCGGCCGAGAAGTAGAATGCCGCCATGTTGCCCAGTGGCGCGCAGTCCCACCTCCAGGAGGCGTCTATGCCCAGGTCCTCGAGGGTGAAATGGCCTTTTCTCCATATCACCGGGATAAGGGCGGAGGCTATCTTCCTGCATGTGTACGATTTAGGGAAAGAGGCGGCGCCGGACCTGGCCCGGCCCTTTATCTGCCTTATCCTGTGCAGATATTCCTGAATGTCCGCAGCATTGTAGGAGGATTTCCTCGGGGCAGGGTCCACTATTTCATCCACGATGCTGTCGAATTCCCCGTTGCCGGCCCCGTCTTTCCCGGGGGCGGCGGGCATGCAGTCCTCGAGCATCTGCGCCGGAGTGTAGTCCATCTGTGTCCCGTCGATTATGTATGTGGAGTACAATGCTGATACTGAACGTTTCATAAAATCCGATCTTTAGTGAGTGTGCGGAACCCGATACAGGACGTCGGAACCTGACTCCTAATATACGAAGAAGCCGAGAGCAAAGCAAATTTATTTGCTTTGCTCTCGGCGCT
>JADIMQ010000134.1 GCA_017694655.1 Candidatus Cryptobacteroides merdigallinarum | reverse complement strand
GTATTTCTGCGGTAACGAACTGTTCAGGCTCTCTGTAATCATTTGAGCCACTCATGGGATTCGAACCCACGACCTACGCGTTACGAATGCGTTGCTCTACCGACTGAGCTAAAGTGGCTTTGGAATCGCTTTCCCCTTACAGGGAAAGGACTGCAAAAATAGACATTTTTTTTAATTTTGGAAACTGTTTTTGAATTTTTCGGAAATTCTTCCGGGAACGGAGGCCAGAGACCGGACTTCAAGATGAAAGAAACGGATATACTCATAATCGGAGGCGGGGCCGCCGGGATGATGGCGGCGGCTGGAGCATCGGAAAGCGGCAGGTCCAGGGTTGTCCTGGTAGAGAAAATGCCGAGACCGGGACGCAAGATCATGGTCAGCGGGAAGGGACGGTGCAACCTCACCAACCTGAAGGACTGGAACGGGTTCTCCAGTCATGTCCACCCGAAGGCCAACTTCCTGAAAAACGCGTTCTACGGCTTCCCTTCCGGAAAGACAATGGATTTCTTCAGGGAGAACGGGCTCGATACAGTGGTGGAAAGAGGAGACCGCGTCTTTCCCGCGTCCTACAGGTCGGCCGACGTGGTGGATGCCCTCCTGCGTGCCGCGAAGAATTCCGGGGCAGAGATTCTTACAGGCCAGGAAGCCGTATCGGTAATAAAGAAGGACGGGTACTTCGAGACGGCACTGGCGTCGGGAGCGGCCATAAGGTCCGGTAAGGTTATCATAGCTACCGGGGGCCTCTCCTATCCCTCCACCGGCTCCACGGGAGACGGGTATGCCTGGGCCGGAAAATTCGGGCACAGCATCAGGCAGTGTTTCCCTTCGCTCACAGCCCTCGTGCCGGCCGGCTACAAGATCCTGCCGGAAAGGATGCCGGAAAAGGGGCACATAGACAGGCAGTATCCGCTCTCGGAGCTCGGGAAGTCCCTGGAAGGAAATCAGCTGAAAAACATCTCCCTTCTCGTGAAAATAGACGGGAATGAGGCTGCGGAGGAGTTCGGCGACCTGGATTTCACCGACGGAGGCATCGAGGGGCCCGTGGGCTTCAAGGTCAGCCGCAAATGCGTGAGCGCCATCATGAACGGCTCCAAGGTAAGGTTTGTCATAGACCTGAAGCCGGCGGTGGACACTGCCGCACTGGAAAGGAGGGTCCTGGCGCTTTGGGACGATATTTCCGGAGACAGGAGAAGCATACGCAAAAGCGAAAAGGAAAAGTTCAGGATACTCCTCGGGAAGCTGATGCCAATGTCCCTGACAGACGGGTTTCTCCGGACCTCCGGGACCGTGGATGTACATAGGCTGGCCGGAAAGCTGAAGGCGTGGGAGTTCGACATAGCCGGTTATGTCGGCTATGAAAGGTGCGTGATTACCGCCGGAGGTGTATCCACCGGGGAGATTTCCCAGAAGACGATGGAATCCAAGCTCGTGGAGGGACTGTACTTCGCCGGGGAAGTCATCGACATAGACTGCGACACGGGAGGCTACAACCTCCAGTCCGCCTTTTCCACCGGAATGCTTGCCGGGCGGTCGGCCGCGGCCGGACTGGAAGGTCCAGGGAAGGCGTCCGTCTAATCCAGGCCGGAGCGCCCGGCCCCGATAACACCGGAGCCGAGCATCTCGTCATTGCAGTACCACACCGCGAACTGTCCTGCGGTCACTCCCCTCTGGGCCTCGTCAAACAGGATGTAGAGACCTTTTTCCCTCATTATCAGGGTGGCGTCCTGCAGGGGCTGACGGTAACGTATCCGGACCCTGTACCTGCGTATCTCCCCCAAGGACATGGCCAGGTCCTCCCTTATCCAGTGGATATCCTCCAGACCTATCTTCAGGCAGCTGCGTGAAAGCCCTTTATGGGTATGCCCCTCGCCGACATATATCCGGTTCGACACCACATCCGTGGCTATCACGAAAAGACTTTCCTTGTGCCCGCCTATATTCAGGCCCTTACGCTGGCCGATAGTGTAGAACTGGGCGCCGTCGTGGGTGCCGGCAACCTTGCCGTAAGGGTTTTCCCTGTACCGGGTCTTCCTTGTATGCTTCTTCCCGGAACGGTAGGTCTCGGTCTCGAATACTATGTCACTGTAGGATAGCGGGGCAGCGAGCCTTTCAAGGTCCTCGTCGGAAAGGGCGGCTATCTTCTCCCTGTCGAAAATCCCTGATGTGGAACATCCCCCTTCCTCCGACGGGTTCCCGGCAGGATGCCTCTCGGCAAGAGGGTCATTGTATTTCAGGGACTTCGTCTCGGAAATATATGAAGTCACCATACTGACAGGGGCATCCAGTCCTTCCTTCCGGAGAGACTGCAGGGTATCCTTGATGAAACGGTAATGCCCACTGCTGTCGAAATACCTGTCAAAGACCTCCACTACCTCTCCCTGGACCGGCTTCAGCTTCTGCTGCAGGAAGACGGGGAGATCCACCTTCCCGACAAAGCATATCCCCTGCGAATCCTTCTTGTCGGCGGAAGGGAGGTCAGCTTCCGCAGCCAGGCGGCGTACCTCCGGCTTGGTCATGTCCCCTATCGGGAAGAGGGCCTTGGAAAGCTGCTGCTGGGTGAGCTGGCACAGGAAGTAGCTCTGGTCCTTGTCCGGGTCCGTACCGGCGAATATCCTGTAGACAGGGCGGCCGTCAGGTCCTTCAATCCTGTCTTTGCGGCAGTAATGGCCTGTCGCGACATATTCCGCCCCGAGCTTCATCGCGCACTTCATGAAAGCGTCGAACTTGATTTCCCTGTTGCAGAGCACATCCGGGTTCGGGGTGCGTCCTCTGGAATATTCATCGAACATATAGTCTACCACGCGCCTGCGGTACTCATCGCTCAAGTCCACGAAATAGAAAGGAATCCCTATCTTGCGGGCCACCATCTCGGCCACGAAACGGTCCTCCTCCCATTCACAGTCCCCGTGCAATGTCCCGGCGGTGTCGTGCCAGTTCTGCATGAAGAGGGCGAATACGTCATATCCCGCCCTTTTCAGAAGGAGGGCGGCTACGCTGGAATCCACTCCACCGGACAAACCGATACAAACTTTCATATAATTGCCTATATTTGTTCAAAGATAGTGACCGAAATATTTATGACACAGAAAGAAATCAGGATCCTGTACAAGGAATACGGGAGTACCGGTGAATTGCCGGACATGGACCGGCAGCTCGTCGAGGCGGCCGTGAAAGCCACGGCAAATTCGTATTCACCCTACTCGAGGTTCCAGGTAGGCGCGGCAGTGAGGCTCTCCGGAGGGGAGGTCATCTGCGGCAGCAACCAGGAGAACATCGCCTACCCTTCAGGACTGTGCGCCGAAAGGACGGCCATGTTCTATGCAAGCTCAACCCACCCTGGTGCAGAGATGGAAGCAATCGCCATAGCCGCCGTGAAGGACGGGAAGCTGTGCAGCCTTCCTGCCTCCCCCTGCGGAGCCTGCCGCCAGGTGATGGCAGAATACCAGACCCGGGCCGGAAAGGAGATGAGGATCATACTTGCCGGAGCGGAGAAGACCCTCGTGTTCGACAGGGTGGACGACCTCCTCCCCTTCATATTCGACAGTCTGAAATAATTTTGCAGAGTAGAAAAAAAACACTACATTTGCAGTCGGGTAAGTCATACACGACCAGCTCCTGCTGAATCCCCCAGGACCGGAAGGTAGCAAGGGTAAGCGGTTGTAGCGGTGCGATGTATTAAGCTTACCCTTTTTTCATATACCGCCGCCCTCTATTCCTTCTTCGGATTCTGCGGTGCAGCGGCACGAGGCTTTTCGCCGGACTGGACCATCTCCGATGCAGCCTTGTCGTACTCCTGTTCCGATATCATCTTGCAGGTCCCGTTGAAGGATGCCCCGAGCTCCACGATGAGACGGCGCACCTTGAGCTCACCTTCCACTGCACAGTCGCTCTTAATAGCCATTATGTCCTTCACGACGAAACTGCCCCTGGTCTTGCCCCAGACATCGGCATTTACGCAGACTATCCTGGCGTTCACCTCGGCACTCTCCCCTATCACAACCTTCCCCTCGGATATGATGCTCCCGTCAAACTTCCCGTCGATCCTGAGGTCGTTGGGCGAGACTATCTCGCCCTTGAAGTAAGTACCTGCTGATATGCGGCTGACAAGGTTAACGTTGGCAGCCTGTTCTATTTTAGCCATATTCCTGTTTTTTTTCATTTATATAATCCGGCACGGCCCCGGAATCAGTTGAGATTCCGGCCGTGGCAGTTCTTGTATTTCTTTCCGGACCCGCATGGGCACGGGTCGTTCCTCCCCACTGTCTTCTCCACGTGGACAGGCATCTTGCTCTTCGTGTCAGGGCCGTTGGTGACCAGGTCGGTACGGCTCGTGCTCATCTGGCTCATGTCCGGTTTGCGGACAGGCGGCTGGGCCGGGGCCTTGGCCTGGGTGGCATCCCGGAGAGGGATATGCGCCCTGAACAGGAAGGAGAGGATATCCTTGTTGAGGGACTCCAGCATGGACTTGAACAAGTTGAAGCTCTCGAACTTGTAGATGAGCAGAGGGTCCTTCTGCTCGTAAGTGGCATTCTGCACTGACTGCTTCAGGTCGTCCATGTCGCGAAGGTGCTCCTTCCAATGCTCGTCTATCTGGTAGAGGGTTATGGTCTTGGTCAGGGCCCGGGCTATCTCCCTGCCCTCGGTCTCGTATGCCTTCTTCAGGTTCACGGAGAGTGTGAGCATCTTGCGGCCGTCGGAAATAGGGATGGCGATGTTCTGGTAGATGGCGCCCTGGGTCTCGTAGACCTCCTTTATGATTGGGGCTGACTTCTGCGCCATGGCATCCATCCTGCGGGAGTAGACCTCGAGCATGTTCTTGAACAGCCTGTCGCTGAGCTCCTTTGGAGTAGCCTTGTTGTAGAAGGTCTCGTCGAAGCCGGCGTCGATGGACATAAGCCTCATGACAGCTTCGTTGAAGGAGTCGAAATCGTATCCCTCGCAGTTCTCCACAAGGATGTCAGCGGTATCCTGCATCATGTTCATCACGTCGATGTCCACCCTGTCGCCGACAAGGGCGTTGCGTCTCTTTGTATATATCACCTCCCTCTGGGAGTTCATGACGTCATCATACTCGAGAAGCCTCTTCCTTATGCCGAAGTTGTTCTCCTCGACCTTCTTCTGGGCCCTCTCGATGGAGCTGGAGAGCATCGAGGACTCGAGAGCCTCATTGTCCTGCATACCGAGCTTGTCCACGACGGAGGCAATCCTCTCGGAACCGAACAGCCTCATAAGCTTGTCCTCGAGCGAAACGTAGAATGTGGATGTACCAGGGTCGCCCTGACGTCCGGCACGGCCCCTGAGCTGCCTGTCCACACGGCGGCTGTCATGCCGCTCCGTACCGATGATGGCCAGGCCTCCTGCCTTGCGGACCTCGTCGGACAGCTTGATATCCGTACCTCGTCCGGCCATGTTGGTCGCGATGGTCACTGTGCTCTTCTGTCCTGCGTGCGCCACTATCTCGGCCTCCCTCGCATGCTGCTTGGCGTTCAGCACCTGGTGAGGTATGCCCCGTAGCTTCAGCATCCTGCTCAGGAGTTCGGAAGTCTCGACATCCGTGGTGCCGACCAGCACAGGGCGGCCTTCGGAGGTGAGTTCCACTATCTTGTTTATCACGGCCTCGTACTTCGCCTTCTTGGTCTTGTAGATGAGGTCGTCGTTGTCAATCCTCGCCACCGGCTTGTTGGTAGGAATAACGACAACGTCCAGCTTGTATATGGACCAGAACTCGCCGGCCTCCGTCTCCGCGGTACCGGTCATGCCGGCCAGCTTGTGGTACATCCTGAAGTAGTTCTGCAGGGTGATGGTGGCGAAAGTCTGTGTAGCCGCTTCCACCTTCACGCTTTCCTTGGCCTCCACAGCCTGGTGCAGGCCGTCGCTCCAGCGGCGTCCTTCCATGATACGTCCGGTCTGCTCGTCAACAATCTTGACCTTGTTGTCCATGATCACATAGTCGACATCCTTCTCGAACATCGCGTACGCCTTCAGGAGCTGGTTCACGGTGTGCACACGTTCAGACTTGAGGGCGAAGTCGGCCATTATCTCGTCCTTGCGGGCGTTTTTCTCCTCCGGTGTAAGGCCGCTCTTCTCAACTTCCGCAATGGCGCTGCCGACATCCGGGAGGATGAAGAACTTGGGGTCTGACAATGTGCCGCTCAAAAGGTCATGCCCGTTGTCCGTCATGTCCACCGTATGCTGCTTCTCGTTTATCACGAAGAAGAGCGGGTCGGTGACTACAGGCATCTCCCTCTCGTTGTCCTGGATATAGTAGTTCTCGGTCTTCTGGAGAAGCTGCTTGATGCCCGGCTCGCTGAGGTACTTGATGAGGGGCTTGTATTTCGGGAGTCCCTTGTACGCACGCAGGAGCAGCTTGCCTCCCTCTTTCTCGTCGCCGTCGGCTATGAGCCTCTTGGCTTCATTCAGGGTCGTGGTAACCAGGGCCTTCTGGTTGTTGTAGAGTTTCTCCACGTACGGCTTGAACTCCAGGTACTGCTGGTCATCCCCTTTCGGGACCGGGCCGGATATTATGAGAGGCGTCCTCGCGTCGTCAATCAGCACGGAGTCCACCTCATCGACAATGGCGTAATGATGCTTCCTCTGCACGAGGTCGTTGACAGATACGGCCATGTTGTCCCTGAGGTAGTCGAAACCGAACTCGTTGTTCGTACCGAAGGTTATGTCGCAGGCGTAGGCCTTCTTCCTCGCGTCGCTGTTAGGCTGGTGCTTGTCTATGCAGTCTACCGACAGGCCGTGGAACATGTAGAGCGGCCCCATCCATTCGGAGTCTCGCTTCGAGAGGTAGTCGTTGACCGTGACCACATGCACGCCCTTGCCTGCAAGGGCATTCAGGAAGACCGGCAGGGTAGCCACAAGGGTCTTTCCCTCTCCGGTCGCCATCTCCGCTATCTTGCCCTGGTGCAGGACTATACCTCCGATGAGCTGCACGTCATAGTGCACCATGTCCCAGGTTATTTCGTTACCTCCTGCCATCCAGTGGTTCTGCCATACTGCCTCATCGCCCTCTATCCTCACGAAATCCTTGGTCGTGCTGAGCAGGCGGTCGAAGTCGGTGGCCTTGACCCTGATCTCCGGGTTTTCCTTGAACCTGCGGGCCGTTGACTTCATCACGGCAAAGGCTTCCGGCAGTATCTCGTTCAGGACCGCCTCTATCTCCTCATCCACCTTCTTCACCAGCTTGTCGGATTCAGTGGCAAGGGCCTCCTTCCTGTCGAGAGGTATATCCTTCTCAAGCTCCTCCTTGATCTGGGCTATCCTGTCCTCGTCCGCTGCTATCCTGTCCCTTATCGTTTTCCTGAGTTCCATGGACTTGGCCCTGAGCTCATCCACGGACAGGCTGTCTATTTCCTTATAGGCCTCCAGAATCTTTGCAAGAATCGGCTGAAGCTGCTTCAAATCCCTTTCCGCCTTCGTGCCGAACATTTTTTTGAACAAACTTGCGACTGACATATAAAACTGTAATTATTCTTAAACTTCAATATACCCTCTTGACGGGCCCCGGAACAGTCATCGGGACAGGACTGTCCCTTGGGTTCCGGCAATCTTGCAAATATATGAATATTTGACAATAATAGCAAACAGAACCAGTCTTACGGCTTCTTTTTCCCGGGATATTCCTCCAGTGCCTTCCCGAGCAGGAAGACAGCCCTTCGCAGGTCCCTGGAGTTCAGCACGTATGCAATCCTGACCTGGTCCGTCCCGAGCCCAGGGGTTATGTAAAAGCCGTTGGCAGGGGCGAGCATGACGCTTTCGCCCTCGTACCGGAAGTCGGACAGGCACCAGGAGCAGAACTTCTCGGCATCGTCCACAGGAAGGGCGGCCATGGCATAGAAGGCCCCGTGGGGCGTAGATGTCCTGACACCGGGGATGCCGGCAAGGGCTTCAAGCAGGACCCTGCGCCTCTCCCCGTATTCCGCTATGACCTGCCTTAGATAGGAAGGGTCTTCCCCGCAGGAGGCTTCAGCCACTATCTGCCCGAGCAGAGGAGGGCTCAGCCTTGCCTGGCAGAGCTTGAGAACTCCCTGGGTGACTGCCCTGTTCTTGGTGAGGAGGGCACCGACACGTATCCCGCACTCTGAATAACGCTTCGAGAACGAGTCTATCAGCACCACATTGTCTTCAAGCTCCGCGAAATGCCCCGCCGAGAAATATTCCATCCCGTCATAGACGAATTCCCTGTAGACCTCGTCCGAGAAGAGGTACAGGCCGTGCTTTCTCACGATGTCGGCGAGCATCTGCATCTCCCGTTTCCCGTAGAGAGTTCCGGAAGGGTTGTTCGGGTTACAGATAAGTATCGCCCTGGGCCTGGAGGTTATCAGTTCCTCGAAATGCTCCACCCCGGGAAGGGCGAAACCGTCCTCTATGCGGGTCTTCAGGGTCTTGACCTTCACCCCCGCGACATCCGCGAAGGCAAGGTAGTTGGCATACGTCGGCTCCGTGGTGATGAGCTCGTCTCCCGGGTCCATGCATGTGAGGAAGGCGAACAGGACCGCCTCCGAGGCTCCCGTGGTCACCGTTATCTCGTCCGGAGTGAAGTCCATGCCGCAGTCCGCGTAATACTCCGATATTTTCTTGCGCAGGGAAAGGAATCCCTGGGAAGGGCTGTATTCAAGGACTGTCCTGTCTATCTTCCTGAGGCTTTCGAGGCCTCTTGAGGGTGTCTTTATGTCCGGCTGGCCGATATTGAGATGGTATATCCTGACCCCTTCTGCCTTGGCCTTGTCGGCGAGAGGTGTGAGCTTCCTGATCGGGGAACTCGCCATACCTGTTATTCTTTCCGATATCTTCATCTTTTACAATTTCTTTCCGGGAAGCAGTCCCGGGGTGCAAATATAGGTTTTTTTGTCAGAATTCCGGCAAGACAGGGCATCAAGAAACCTTCTTCCCGGGACCCTGCGCGGAATCCGGGGACTTTTCCGTCTGGACATGACGGAAAGACAGTTTAAAGTCTATGGGAAAAGTGAAAAGATATGCCTGTATTGGAAAAGTTCAAAACACCATCTAAATTTGCGTCCGATATGGAAAATATTGATGAAAGATTCATGCGCGAGGCCCTGAAAGAGGCTTCCGCCGCCCTGGAGGAGGACGAGGTGCCTGTGGGGGCCGTGATAGTATGCAACGGGAGGGTGATAGGCCGGGGACACAACATGACGGAGAAGTTGAAGGACCCGACCGCCCATGCGGAAATGATAGCCATAACTTCGGCTACGGAAGCTCTCGGGGGAAAGTACCTGACGGGCTGCACTATGTACGTCACCGTGGAGCCTTGCGGGATGTGCGCGTCGGCGCTGTGCTGGGCAAAGATAAGCGAGGTGGTCTTCGGGGCCGGGGACCCGAAGCGTGGATGCACCCTGTACTCCCCCTCCCTGTTCCACCCGAAGACAACGGTAAGGCATGGTGTCCTGGCCGCGGAATGCGGTGCGCTGGTGGCGGATTTTTTCAGAGGTAAACGGCAATAGGGCTGTATCATGTGGGGACTTGAGGAGCTCGGGCTGGCAGGACTGTTCATCGGGACTTTCCTTGCGGCGACCATACTGCCTTTCAGCTCGGATGCCATATACATCGCCGTTCTCGCAGCGACTGGAGATCCCGCCGGATGCCTTGCCGTCGGCACCCTCGGGAACTGGCTCGGGAGTGTGCTCACGTATTTCATCGGAAGGTCAGGACGGTGGGAATGGATTGAGAAATGGTTCAAGGTGAAGCCCGGGACACTCGCAAGGCAGAAGGCCGCCATAGACAGGTACGGGGTGTGGCTCGCGCTGATATGCTGGATACCCGTGGTCGGGGATGTTGTGGCACTGGCCCTCGGATTCTACAGGGCGAGACCGTTCTGGACCATAGTCCTCATGCTCGTAGGAAAATTCGCGAGGTTCCTGGTCTGGAACCTCGTATACGGTCTATTCTGACACTTGCCCAGATAGTTGAGATACCAAGATTCGAACTTGGACAGACAGAACCAAAATCTGTAGTGCTACCATTACACCATATCTCAATTCCGCCTGCAAATATAGGAAGTGTTTGAATTTTTTCAAAATTTCTTTAGCCGGAGGGAAGGCCGCGGGGGCCGGAGATCACGCCCCGCTTCCCATAGGGTCAGAGAACGAGACCATATCCTCCAGGTCCACCTGTTCAGGGTAGAGAATGATGAAATTGCCTATTGAGGCATTCCTCGCAAGGCACTGCGGGATGCGGTCGAGGGACGGGTCACATGAAACGGAACCCGGTCTTGCGCTGACTATGAGCAGGACATCCTCCTTGCTGATTTTCCCGGACATCTCCTCCTGGAGGGAAAGGCGCTCCCGGACCTCGAACCTGGAGGAAGTCCCCATACCGAGCTGGACGCAGCACTCCTTGAGCTGCTCTATAGTGTACTTCTCGGACACGAAGGTAACCTTGCTGTCAAGCTGCTCCGACATGCGGCAGACATGAGTAATCCACTTCTTGAAACCGGCTTCGTACTCCGCGCGGGGCGGCACTATCACAAGCATGTTCTTCACCGTGTTCACAGGCATGACGAAATGAGCGACAAGCACCTCGAGATAGGTACGGCGGAGCAGGTTGTTCGTGAGGTTCCCGAAAAAGGAGTCGAGGAAGCCGGATTTCTGGTGCAGGCCTATTACCACCTCCGTGACGGAATACTCTTTTATGGTATGCACTATGCCGGAGGCTATGTTTATGTCGTAGCGGCTTACCATGCTTACATTGGCGTCGGCGGCCGTAGCTATCCTTGCAGCCTTCTCGAGCCCGCGCTTGCCGTCCGCCGCGTTCTCGGAGGAGGCCACGGCGTCACTTATCACATTGAGGGCCACGAAATCCCCTCCGCGCCCCGGATTCTTGATGACAAGGGCAAGGTTGACAAGGTTCTCCACAGTATCCGGGTTGGCCACCGGGATAAGTATCCTCTCCCCGGGGCTTCCGCCTGAAGGAAGGTCTCCGGCAGGCTTCTCCACTGCCAGTTTCCTCCCGAAATAGTCCGTGGCAAGAGAGCTTATCACACAGGTGAAAAGTATCATCACTACCGTGCCGTTCAGCACATCGTCATTCAGGAGCCTCTCACCGTTTTCGAGGATTATCTCATGTCCCACCAGCACGGCGGCGAGTGTGGCCGCCGCCTGGGCGTTGCTGAGCCCGAACATCATCCCGCGCTCGTTCCGTGACATCCGGAATGCCTTCTGGGTGAAGAATGCGGCGAGCCACTTGCTCAAGGTCGCGACCACGGTCATCACCACCGCCACCTTCAGGGCTGTCCCGCCTGCGAAAAGGCTGCGCACGTCGATTATCATACCCACTCCTATAAGGAAATAAGGTATGAACAGGGCGTTGCCCACAAATTCCAGACGGTTCATCAGAGGCGACACCCTCGGGATAAGGGGATTGAGCACGATACCCACAAGGAAGGCCCCGAGAATCCCTTCCATTCCGGCAAGGGACATGAGCCCTCCCCCGAGAAAGACCATCGCCAGCACGAAGACGAACTGCATCACCGGGTCATCGTACTTCCGGAAGAACCATCTGCCGAGCATCGGGAAACAGAATATTATCAGGAGGCCGAGCAGGACCACATTCACGAAGAGGAGGAGCCAGTAGAGCCCGTCAGAGGTGCCCTTGTACATCCCGCTGATGACTGCAAGGATTATGAGGGCGAGGGTCACCGTTATCACTGTCCCGCCTATGGTGATGTTCACGCTACGCTGCCTTGCAATACCGTAACGGCTGACTATCGGATAGGCCACCAGGGTGTGCGAGGCGTACATGCTCGCAAGGAGTATTGCGGTGGTCATGGAATAGTCGAGGAGGGATACGCTGCTCCAGATACCGAGCACCATTGGGATGCTGAAGGTCAGGAGGCCGAAGACGAGGCCCTTGATCTTGTTCTTCCTGAAATCCTCGAGGTCCATCTCGAGGCCGGCGAGGAACATTATGTAGAAAAGGCCTACCTTCCCGAAAAGCTCGAAGCTGCTGTCGCGCTCGAGGATATTGAAGCCGTACTCCCCTATGGCCACCCCCGCGAGGATCATCCCTATGATGTGCGGAATCCGCAGCTTTCCAAGGAGAATGGGGGCAAAAAGAATGATTACCAATACTATGAGAAATATCCATGTAGGCTCTGTGACCGGGAGGGAGATAACACTTAAAAGGCTCATGTCGTAATGTATAAGTTTAACTGCTGCCTTATTCTCGGCAAAACCATATTATAACGTCAGTTCGACGAATTTATGTTGCTCAGGACTAGGGAATTCGTCGAACAGTCGTTATTTAAACCCCAGTCGCTGTGGCGACAGCCCCTTTTCTAGGGGCGCACCCATCTCTGCTCGCTTTCGAATGTCCACCGGACATTCTTATGAACCGCTCACGACCTCGCTGGGGGCCAGGCGGCTGTTCAGCTTTCTCCGGTCACGGTCCCTGCGGGATTTTTGACCCATACTCATGCACACCGTTATACAAAATTAATAAATTTGCAGCGGTTTTGAAAAAAAGGTTATGGAAAATTATACAGGAAATTCAGGCCAGAAAGGACTGAAAGCATGGCTTCCGGTACTGGCGCTCACATTCTCGACATTCATATTCAACACATCGGAATTCATCCCGATAGGACTGCTTACAGACATCGCCACCGACTTCGGCATCTCGGAATCGAATGCCGGAATGCTTATCACGGTCTACGCATGGGTGGTGGCCCTTGCCTCGCTGCCCCTCATGCTGGTCTTCGCCAAGACAGAAAACAAGAAGCTGATGCTCTGCATCACCGCCCTCTTTACAGTGAGCCACATACTTTCAGGCTTCTCCAGGGATTTCTATATGCTTATGATATCGAGGATGGGAGTGGCCTGCGCTCACGCCATATTCTGGTCCATCGTGACCCCGTTCGCGGTAAGGATAGCCCCTGAAGGGAAAAAGGCAGAGGCCCTGAGCCTGATTATATGCGGCTCGTCAATAGCCATGATCGTGGGCCTGCCGCTCGGAAGGACCATTGGGCTGTACCTCGGCTGGAGGGCTACCTTCCTTGCGACTGCTGTCCTCGCCGCCGTGATACTCGCAATCCTGGCCCTGGCCCTTCCGCGGACCCCGAGCGACAACTCTATCTCCCTCCGGAAACTGCCGGCCCTGATTAAGTCCCCGGCACTCCTGAACATCTACCTTGTCACACTGGTCACCATCACGGCACATTTCACCGCATATAGCTACATAGAGCCCTTCCTCGGACAGGTTGCAGGACTCGGCAGCACCTGGATCACCCTGGCTCTCACTCTGTTCGGGATAGTCGGGCTGATAGGGAGCTACATCTTCTCGAAATGCTACGAAAAGCACAGGAACAGCTTCATCATCATGGCCGTCGCAGGCACCTGCATATTCCTGACCCTGCTGCACGCTGCGGCGATGAACCATGTGACCACAATATTATTATGTATATTGTGGGGATTCGCAATCAACTTCTACAACCTTTCATTCCAGTCGGAAATAATCCGGTGCGCACCCAAGGGCACTTCCGTGGCGATGTCCATATACTCCGGCATCTACAACATAGGCATAGGAGGAGGGGCTCTTGCCGGAGGATACGTGTGCTCCGGACTGTCCATTTCCTACATCGGGTATGTCGGCGGGGCCATAGCCCTCGTCGCCGCGATAATCTGCATCAGGAACATGATACCGGCCCTGAAGCTCCAGGACACCGGAAACACAAACGCGATATAAGACATGAAGTCCATGACAGAAATAAGGAAAGATCTCGAGGAATACATCTACGGCTGCATAGTCCCGCAATATGCGGCATTCGACCCTGCACACAGGGAGGACCATGCCATAGCGGTAATCAACAACTCGATGGACCTGTTCAGGAAAGCCCCTGAAGATGTCCGGGCAGGGATAGACCCTGAAATCCTCTTTACAGCGGCAGCCTGCCACGATCTCGGCAGAGTCAACGGAAAGGAAAGGCACCACCTGGACTCCGGGCTCATCATCAGGGCAGACAGGAGGCTAAGGGAGTGGTTCGGAAAAGATGAGATAGAGACCATCGCCCAGGCCGCGGAAGACCACAGGGCCTCCAGCAAGGACATCCCGAGGAGCATCTACGGACGGATCGTAGCCGAGGCAGACAGGCTGATAGACCAGGAGACCATAATCCGCCGCACAATTCTCTACGGCAAGTCCAGATATCCGGAAATGTCCCCGGAAGATCAGATAGACAGGGCCGTCGACCACCTGTATGAGAAATACGGGGACAGTGGCTACCTGAAACTGTGGATACCGTGGAGCGACAACGGGCCCAGGCTCGCCTTCTTCCGTATGCTTCTCGCCGATCCTGAAGCCACAAGGCAGGAGGTGGTCAGGATATGGAATGAACTGGACGGTGGCCTGGAGGGATAATCCTGCCGGACAGGACTAATATCCTACGAACAGTATTTGTCCCGGTCCGCCACTCCGCGAGGAGGCGGCCGGCTACCCGGAAATGAAGGACACAGGCCGGGGAGGAGCCCCGTATGCGGAAAAAAACAGATAATACTTTGACATAAAATGATAACCGCCCCATTATCCCGACAGACTAAATTTGCACGCCTTATTAAAAAGAGCGAAAAAAATGCAAATTATGAAGAAAATATTGGCTGTATCGGCAGTTGTCGTCTTGCTCGCCAGCTGCGTGAAAGAAGAAATCTTCCAGCCTGTCCCGGGCAACGGCCAGGAGTCGCCTTTCAGGGTAGTCCTCCGGCAGGACGGTTTTCCGGGAGAGACTAAAGGAGCCGCCCCGGCGGCAGGCTATGACAGGGTGGAAATACTGGTAGCGGGCAAGGACGGCGAACTGGTCGGCAACATCAAGAGCATGTACGAGAGTTCGTCATCGACAGTGAATATAGAAGGTCTTTATCCTGGAGAGTACAACCTCCTTGTCCTCGGGATAAACGGGGAGTGGCAGAAAGACAGCATCTCAATCGGGACACCTTCCGACATCTCCGACAGATGGTTTTCCTTCCCGGAGACCCTCGACGGCCCTCTCAACGCCGAATATTTCTATTCATCCACCCCATTCACGGTAAAGGAAGACAAGGGTTCCGGAGGATATGCATTTTACTCGGACCTGCCGGAGAGCATCACACAGAGCAGAATAATAAGCCGGCTTGACTTCAGCCTCTCCTTCAACAACCGTTATGTCGAGACCTCGGCCACAAGCCTGGCAGCATATCTGGACTCACCTGTATTCTTCCGTGACTTCTCCTGCAACGGAGAATTTTCCGGAAGCACTGACGGAGGGCCGGTTGAGATAGACCTTACGGAAATGACCCGGGTCCTGCTTCCGCCGACACCGGAAAACTCCGGCATATCCGGCAAAATCAGGCTGATGACCAGGAACTACCGGGAAGAGGTCGCGAGAAGGGACTATACTTTCACCCTGGCGGGTATGTTTTCCAATACTATACAGACTGTGGAAATGCCCCTGTCGCACCCTGACGACGAGAGCGGGACCATGTTCATAACTTCAGCAGCCTATGATACGGGAGACCATGGGCTCATACTTCAGGATGACGAGCCTGTATCCGTGTACACCGACAAGGCACAGAGAAGTTTCAGCACGGACAAGCCGCTGCAGGTATCGGTTACGGATGACGGCCGCCTGCATGTCCGGTTCTATTCCCCGAGGCCACTGCAGGATGCACTTATCCGAATCCGGATACCGTCCCACAGCGACGAGTATATGGACATTGCCTATTTTGAAGAAATACCGGCATTCGCAGACTTCTACGAGGCCATACCGTGCCTGGAGCGCTCCGGGGTGTACCGGACAGAGGCCGGGGGAAATGCAAGGCTCCCGAAAGTAAGCCAGGAAGACCTTGCTGGAGCGGACTTCAAGGTAGTGTCGGAAGACCCGTACTGGGCTAAACTGGAAAAGATAAAGACCAGCTACACCCTCAGCTTCACCTTGCACGGAGGCGACCCGACAGCCCCGGACGGAGGTCCTGCAGGCAACTGGATGGGTATAAGGCCGGTGCATTGCCGCGAGGCCGTAGCTTTTTTCCTGAACTGCACCTACCTGTCCTGTATGCCTGAATTCGAACAGCTCATGAAGGACAATCCGGATGCGCTGACAGATGACCAGCACAACAAGGTGGCTCCGGAGACTGCCATCCAGAAGATGCAGCAGACAAGGACCCTTACCATAGGTCTCGTGTACCCGGGGAACGGGGTGATAGGCCTGGCCTCCCCTTCCACCTACGGTGTCTACCAGAACAGCTGGTTCAACCACTACTCGGACACCTACGCCTGCGAAATCGCATTCCATGAACTGGGACATGTCCTGGGCTACGGGCACAGCAGTTCCTTCACCTACGGGGCATGGGCGCAGAAGCTCATGAACAACTTCTATGTGAACAACCTGAAGAATTTCCCTATAGATTCCAGGAGCTACCTCAACAGTACCAACAATCCGAACAAATATTGATTCTCATGAATATTCCAGCAAAGATGATAAACGTCATTAAATATTTCGCGGCTCCCCTTGCCATAGCATCGGCCATGGTGGCCTGCAGGGAAACGGAGCTGGCCCCGGCCCTGCCAGACAGGGAAGTTCCCCTCCTGCTGAAGTCGGCGATGGCCGGGGAAAAGGACGATATGGGCAACGTGACCGGGTACAGGGTCGCGGACGGTGTGCTGCAGGAAATCCTGGCACCGGAACACGACGCCAGCACCGGAGAGTACATCTTCTCTCCAAGTGCGAAGTCCGGGGACCTGTATGTGCTTGCCAATGCCTCCGGCATCCAGGGTCTCGAAGGCCTGGTGCCCGGGAGCACAACACTCGGGGACATGCTGGCGGTGGAAGCCACTACGGAGGAACTCGGCGGGAACGGGACGGCCAAGGTAATGACAGGCAGCATATCCCTCGACGGAGGGAATGCAGGGACTGTACAGATGAAAAGGGCCCTTGCCCGCATCGACATATCAAGCCTTGAAGCAGGTGTCAAAGTCCTGAAAGTCACGGTAAGGAACGTGGCTGACCGGGGCTATCTCCTTCCAGGGACTGGGGACCGGCAGGTAGAGGACCCCATGTACAGGGACTTTTCGGAGGAGTATCCGGAATCAGGCCTGCAGAACGCCACAAAGACACTCCTGTATCTCCCGGAACAGGTCAACGGCAACCTTGCCGTGGAAGTGTCGGCAGATATCAACGGGGGTCTCCACGAATTCAGGGCAGCATTTCCGCGTGTGATATCCAGGAATACATCTTACACCATAAATGTGCGCGGCAGCGGTACATCAGTCTCTGCAACGGCCTCTTCCGAAGACTGGGAGCAGGGGTCAACATCCGGTGCGGAGCCATCGGTACGGGGGCTCGTGGATACGGAAAACTCTTCATTCCCGGACGGGGTGACAGTGAGCGAGAGCAAGGACACGGTATATGTGCCGTACAGCGGGACATCGTTCTCCTTCACCCTGCTTGCCGCAGCGGATGCAACACTCAGCACGAGCGGACTACATGACGGCATAAGCGTAAGTACGCAGCCGGCGACCAGGGCGTCGCTTACCCAGGCCGCGACAGTTTCCGTGACAAGTGCAAGGAAGCTGCCGGGAGAACTGGAAAGCATCGTGTACATAGATGTCCAGGAAGGCGGAGAGTACACCGGACGGGTCGTGCTCGTGTTCTCCCGCAGCCCGTACGACATAAAAGGACGTGTCAGGCTGGCAAAGGACGGGACCTGCGATTTCGCGGAGTGGATAGAAGGCGAGATTGCCACAGTCCATGTCCCGGAAGGCTGCAGAGTAGAGTGCAGCTTCGATGGGGATGAGTCTCACTGGATGAAGGCAGAACCGGCCTCTGACGGCCTCTCATACCGGCTTCTGGCCGGCTGGAAGCCTAACGATCCTACCGCAGACGGAAGAAAGCAGTCCGGCAAGCTGGTGATAACAGGGACCGACGGACAGAAAGAGGAATATACGATATCCCGGCGCAACTGGGGTCTGCCGGTTGTCAAGATAGGTGAAACATGGTGGTGCCGCTATAACCTCAAGGGCAATGTAAAGTCCTTTGAAGACCAGATTACGTCGGCGGAAGACCCTGCCAGGGGAAAGAGCCTGCTCGACTACCTGATGAAAGCCCCTGAAGACTCCCTCCTGCTACTTATGGGAGACCAGTACCAGGGCGGGAACAACCAGGGTCTGGAACTGACTTACTCCGGCGGGAACTTCCACTACAATGGAATCAGCGGTTCCGCAAAGGATTTCGGCTCCCTTTCCCCTACAGCGATGGCTCCTGCAGGATACGAGATTCCGGACAGGGCGGACTATGCTTTCCTTCTCCCGGAAGGAACGACCAACTACAATTTAGGAGGTGTAGGGACCAGACTTTATACCAATGCATCCGGATACAGTGTCTCGACGAATATCAAGGAAAGGGCTTCTGTGACCTTCCTCCAGAACAATTACGGACCACTGGAGTTCTATGACTTCAGCATTGATGGGAACAGCCTTGTCCTCTTCGGTCTCGGGCACCAGTGGGATACGGGAATCACAAAAGTCTCCAGGCTGTTCATAATGCTCGCGACTTCCGGTTCCGCCGGGAAATCCTGGTCTATAGAAGGATTCGCTTCGTCATCGAACAAGAACAACTTCAAATTTGAGGCGAACAACAACAAGAAGACAAGGACAATCCGCTGCATCAAGACACCTGTAGAGTACACATACGAATAGACTTGCATGCCCGGAACATGAATTATAAACGAAGCTTTAAATGAAATTCAACATGGACAGAAATTTGAAAATCCTTTCAGCCGCCCTTTCTCTCGCGATAGCTGCATCATGCAGCAAGGTCGAGAACAATATCTCGCAGACAGGAGGCGGCGAAAGCCACCAGATAAAGGCTGTATTCTCCGGATATGCCGGGGAATCGCCGGGGTCAGGCGACGCCGGGGCCGACATTACCGGCATTTCAGCCTATCATTTCGCGAACGGGAAACTTGTCAGGAGTTACGAGGACTTCACTTCCTCCGGGGGCGGCTACAGCATTTCCATGGAAAGCCTTTCCGGGACCCTCTATATGATAGCGGTCACGGAGGGTTCCCCACAGATAACGGCTCCCGGAACAGATGCCGGTGAAGATGCCTGGAAAAAGACCGTCATAAGCTTCCCGGACGGGAAAGGCGGTGTCTTCTATTCGGGTACAGCCGCCCTGGACGGAATCCGGCCTTCTAATCCGGAGATTCCGGTATCCCTTACACGAGGGGTAGCCAGGATAGACCTGAAGATAAACGTGGCAGGGACAGCTTCTGTCAAGTCTGCCACCTTCAAGAATGTAGCGACAAAGTCATACCTCTTCCCGGGCGACGAGACTGTACCTGTGGATGAGTCATCGGTCAAGGACGTGACGATTTCCCCTGACAAGCCTGTCGGGAAAGACTCGTCAGGAATAGCCTATATCCTTGAACAGGCGAACCCTGACCTGACAGTGGTAATAGAGGCTGAAATAGACGGCCGGCAGCACAGTGTAAAGGCTGACATGCCTGATTTGATAGAAAGGAATACCGTATATTCCGTCACCCTGAAGAAAGACAGCATAGATGCCGGTCTCGTAATAGAAGTAGAGGAATGGGAGCAGGGAGGCAACACGGACCTGGTTCCTGACCGTGAGACGGAGATTTCCGTAGACCCGGACAGGTCCAGCCTCAACGGGAGCATCAGCCTTTCCGACGACGGCAGGACACTCACTCTCCCCCACCTTTCCCAGCAGTTCACCATTGTGATGGATTGTCCCGAGGAACTCGAGGCCCTGGCACCTGAAAGCAAATACGTCTCCATAGAATCGTCAGGATTCAACACGTTCACCGTAGCCAAAGCCCTCCTCCCTCCAGGGGAAGAGGGTGGCGCAACGGAACTCAGGTTCAAGAGGAAAAGCCTCGACAACTCATATCCCGATGACAGGATATTGCTCGACCTCAAGGAGAATCCTTCCTCACTGGAAGGGAAACTCTCGTTCTCCGGCCCGGACTATACCTACGACTTCGAAAAGTATGTGGAAAACGAGCTGGGGATATTCACCATCCCGGAGGGAAAGAAAATCTCCATCGAGTTCGAGAACGGTGAAGACCCTTGGATGAAGGCAGAACTTCAGAATGGAAAGACGTCAAGCTACCGCATCCTCGGTGGCTGGAAGCCCAATGACGCCACTGCGGACGGACGCTCCCAGTCGGGAAAGATAGTAATCTGCAACAGTGACGGGTCGGACCGGGAAGAGTACACGGTTGTCAGGAGGAACTGGGGGCTGCCCGTAGTGCAGATCGGGGACACCTGGTGGTGCAGATACAACCTGCGCGGCACTTCCACGGATTTCGCAGACCAGATAACCTCCGCACAGGATACCGTGACATACGCCTCCTTTACCCGGACTCTGCTCAATGCTCCGGAAGATATCCTTCTCGTCTACCTCGGTGACCAGTATCAGGCCGGGAACACGGAGGGACTCAAACTGGCCCATGACGGGACATCTTTTATCTTCGATGGATTTTCCTCGTCTACGGGGAATTTCGGGACCCTGTCCCCGACCTCGATGACTCCGGACGGTTATATGATTCCGGACAAGGAGGATTTCAAGGCTCTAGCCAAGAGTGAGAACCAGAATCTGGGCGGCGTGGGTACCCATAGCTACCAGACCGCGGGAGGCAAAAGCGTAACCGTAGTAATCAGCGAAAGAAAGAATGTCTCATTTGTAGGTGAGAATTACGGTGAACTCGAATTTTATGACTTCAAGGTTGGAGAGGAACACCTGCACCTCTTCGGGCTCGGGCACCAGTTCGCAGCAGGCTCCAACAAGGTGTCTCCAATCAACATCCTCTTCGCCACATACGGTGACAGCAGCAAAAGCTGGGGAATAGAGGGCTATGCATCCACATCCAGTAAGCCAAGACAGAACTGGCTGAAGTACAGTGCTCACAACGCCTTTAAGACCAGGACAATACGGTGCATCAAATCTCCTGTGGAATATATCTATCAGTAACACGGGGAATACCGGACCTTCCGGAAATCAAAGATCATAAGAATTAAGTTGACTATCCGCAAAGTACCGCATTTGTCATTTCCGGAGACAAAAGTCCGGAGTGACAGTGAAACGGCACTTTGCGGATAATAATAATTTACCCCAGGCTTCCGCCGGGACATAAAACAAGAAACCCCGAAGTCCAGCGGCTTCGGGATTTTGGTTCGCCCTTTCGGGTGGTGGGAGCTGAGGGAGTCGAACCCCCGACCCTCTGCTTGTAAGGCAGACGCTCTGAACCAACTGAGCTAAGCTCCCTTTTTCGATTGGGATTGCAAAGATACACAAGATTCGGGACTGTGCAAATTTTTTTTCAAAAATCTGCGGAAATCCGGAAAATCCCGCGTTATCCTGTGGAGCTGGGCGGACTCGAACCGCCGTCCAAACGCAGCACCAGGCAGCTTTCTACACGCTTAGTCCATCTTTGGTTTTCGATCCTGATCTGCCGAAAGACAGGCCAACCAGGACTTATCCCCTTGAGTCTTGGCGGGATTTAGAGGAATCCTCCCGTGCATCCGGTTTGGATGATACCCCGTATTCAGGACATAACCGGCCTAAAGCCCTGAGGGATACTCGTCGCAGACGCAACCTTGGCGTCCGGCGATTAAGCGAGGCTACTTGGTAGACTACGCAGCGAGTGCATAATTGTTGTTGCCAACTAATTCTTCGGAAGCTGAGATTTACGGGCAAACCTCCGACGCCCGGCGTGCTTACCGTCCAATGTCATACGCTGTCAAAACCAGAACAGCCCCATTGACGGTGCAGGAACCCTGCATCTATTATATACGAACGTTCCAGGAAAATGTTTCAGGCCTCCGCAGGATTGTTTCCGGCAATCCAGGACCGGACGAGGTCAGGAATGCCGCTTTTTCCCGCGGATGAAATCCAGGTCCACGGAAAGCTGCAGCTTCATTTCCACCTTGGGAGGTTTCCTGACTGGCTCCCCCGGCCTTAACCACGGATAATCCTGGAACAAGCCCCTTAAATAAAGACGGACAGACCTCGAGAGCCTCACGGAGGAAGTCAGGGCGAGCCAGTATCCCCGCCCGTAATATGCCGGGGAGTTGAAGTTTCCAGGGGCATCCCTCTCGTATGCATAGATGCGGTCGTCCCAGTTGTCCACCATGAAAGCCCCGGCCCTGAACCATACCGAGAGACGGTCCGCCCTGTAACCTCCCTCGGCATATGAAAGCCAGGAAAGGCTCTCGCAATGCAGCACGTTCACCCGAACATTGCAGTTCCACGACGGGAGTGAGGCCCCGAAGTCGAGCCTTGCATCCGTCCTGAAGGGGCGGCCGTAAGTCCTGTACCTTTCAGAAAGCCTGAACGAAAGGGAAAAGACAGGAGAAATCCGGAGCGACCCAGACAGCAGCAGCTTCACCTGCACGGAAGATGTGTCCACCCGGTAACGCGGTTCCGGAGAATACATGGCATCTGCAGAAAAACTGCCCTGGAACCGCTTCTCGGAGGAACCGAAACCGGTCCTGCCACAGACAGCCACCCACTCGCCGGCAGTCCAGGACAGGGCAAAAGCAGCTCCGTACTCATTGCTGCACCGGCTGCCGCTCCTTGCAGCACCGGCGTACCCGGAAGAATAGGATGCCGGATAATACCTTGCCATGGCAGCCAGCTTCAAGGCATCCGAGACCGGGGTCCGGAAACCGGCAAGGGCGGCGAGACTCCTTCCGGTGAAATCGAAGGCAGCCTCGGAAAAGATATCTGTCCCCCTCACTGAAAAACGCGCATCCGCCGAGCAGCAGGCCGACTGGAACGACACCGGCCCAGCACCTTCCACAACCCCGCCCCTGTCCGCGCCCATTTCTGGGACGGCAGGCCGGAGCACGGCATATCCGGTAACGGATAGCTGGCCAGACATACCGTACCACCCGGCATTGGCCCCGCACATGACATCGCGTGAAAAATCTTCCTTACCCTCCATCATCTCCCTTATCCCCAGACCTGAAACAAAGGCGGAGACATTGAAGTCCTGAATCCCGAAATCTGCCGCGACACCCCTGAACGCCCCCTCCCCGGAATACGAGTTATAGGGAGAAATCCCGGAAGGCCGGCGTGAAAAAGAGGCCGGAGAGGAGAATCCTCCCATGGAAAACCCGGACCACAGGGCCAGCCCCTGCCCGAAACGCAGGCTGTAATCTCCCACGACTATCTTCCCCGGGTATCTCCGGAGGTAGAACGCCGTGAAAAAGGAAAACTTTTCCGGAGGAAAATGCCCCTCCCCGTAGGCACTGCGCAATGAAAGTCCGCCCTCGAAAGCCTCCCCCGCAGTCACCCTGTATTTCATTGAGTAAGTCCCCTGAGGCTCCGCCCTGTCACTTACGTTACGGATTCCGGACTTCAGGGTCAGCCGGTTCCCGACAATTCCTGACGGAGCAGAGGATCTGCCGGGAAGCGCGGCGGAATCAAGGGAAATGAAAGGCCGGAGGGCAGCTGCCGCCCTATGTCCGAAACCGTCGAGAGACGCGAGTTCCTCAAGGGAGAGCACATCTCCGGCCATCTCCCTGTAATCCATAAGGACAGCAACCTGGTACACCGAGAACAGGCCGCTCGCCAGCAATCTGCTCCGGGAAGCGTAGTTAATGCGCAGGGGCGCCGAATACAGCTCCGCGAAACGCTCCATCTCGTCCTCCCCGAGGTCCTCGGCATCCCGGCATCCTGTTAGCTCCATCACCGCCTTCACAAACTCATCCTCCGCATCACCGGCCTCCAGGCAAATACTCCCTGACACCAGGAAAACCGGGAGCGCCACCAGTCTCCACAAGACATCCATAACCCGCACAATCCACAATATCCAGTCAGCCGGAACCTCCGGACAACACGACAGCAGCCTGCTGACAGGCAGCGTCAGGGACAAATATAGGATAAACACGCAAACTTCAGCCTGCCACGGACACAGGGACATGCAGAATTTTCTCTTTTTGAAAACTTTTTCTTTTTTCACCGGGAAGGTCAAAGAATTTTTGAGAAAATTTAAACGGCTTCTAAAGATGCTTCGGAGTATTTTGCTAATTTTGCAGTCTTGTTACAAAAGATATGTTTTTATGGAGCGCGTCAGACTGTTTGACAAAACCTTCAAGACCCTCATTCCGTACGGGGAGATTGAAAAGGCCATCGACAAGGTGGCGGAGAAAATCAACGCCGACTTCAGCGGATGCACGGACATACCCGTCCTGCTCTGTGTCCTGAACGGGTCGATACTTTTCACGGCGGAACTGATGAAAAGGCTCACCTTCAACTGCGAGATAGTCTCGACAAAGCTCTCCTCCTACAGCGGCACCACGAGCACGGGCAATGTCCGCCAGGTAATGGGGCTTACCGCCGACATCACCGGCAGGAGAGTAATAATCGTGGAGGACATCGTGGACTCGGGAAACACCATCGTGAAGCTCCGGAAAATACTTGCGGACAAAGGCGCATCCGAGACCTATGTATGCACCATGCTCCTGAAGCCAGACGCCTGCAGGAAAGACATCACCCTGGACTATGTGGCGATAGAGATCCCGAACGACTTCATTGTCGGTTTCGGACTGGACTACAACGAGATAGGACGTAACCTGAAAGACATTTACGTACTTGACGGCGAAGACGGCAGATAAACGGTAAATCAAAAATATAGAGATATGAAATATTTTATCCTTTTCGGGCCTCCGGGGGCTGGCAAAGGCACCCAGGCCACTTCGATGGTGGAGAAATACAATCTCCACCACATTTCTACAGGGGAGCTTCTCCGCAAGGAAATCGCAGCAGGCAGCGAACTCGGCCTCAAGGCCAAGTCCCTGATAGACGCAGGCGCCCTCGTGCCGGATGAAATAGTGGAAGGCATGATAGAGGCCGAATTCAACACGGTAAAGGGTGTGGACGGCTTCCTTCTCGACGGCTTCCCGAGGACTACGGCCCAGGCCGGGGCACTCGACAGGATACTCGCCAAGAGTTCCGCGGAAGTTACAGCCGTGGTGTCCATCATGATCCCGGACGAGATGATAAAGGAGCGCATCAGGCACCGTGCAGCCATAGAAGGCAGGGCCGACGATGCCAGCGACCAGACCATAGAGAACAGGATAAGGACCTACCACGACAAGACCGAGCCGCTTGTGGAGTACTACAAGGGCAAAGGGAAATACCAGGAAGTCGACGGGACAGGGACAATCGAGGAGGTCAGGACGAAGATCTTCTCCCTCATGGACAAGTATTAGACTTCTGAAATGGCGGATTCAAACTTCATAGACTACGTTAAGATATTCTGCGCCTCCGGAAACGGGGGCGCGGGATCAATGCACCTGAGACGGGAGAAATACATCCCGAAAGGAGGGCCTGACGGAGGGGACGGAGGGCGCGGAGGCCATATAATATTAAGGGCGAATCCGCAGTTCTGGACACTGATACACCTCAAGTACCGAAAGCACATAAAGGCGGAGCACGGCGGGGCCGGCAGCGGACAGCTCTGCAAGGGGAAGAACGGGGCGGACATATACCTCGATGTCCCGGTAGGCACTGTCGCCAAGGATGCCGAGACGGGCGAAGTCCTGTTCGAGCTCATAGAGCCGGGCGCGGAAAGGATACTCGTGAAAGGCGGGCGCGGAGGGCTCGGCAACAACAATTTCAAGTCAGCCACTAACCAGACGCCACGCTATGCCCAGCCGGGAGAGCCGGGGACAGAAGGATGGTTCATACTGGAGCTCAAGATCCTGGCTGACGTAGGGCTCGTCGGATTCCCCAACGCCGGGAAATCCACCCTCCTGTCCACTGTGTCGGCGGCGAAGCCTAAAATCGCCAATTACCCGTTCACCACCCTCGAGCCGAACCTCGGGATCGTGAGCTACTACGATGACAAGTCGTTCGTAATGGCGGATATCCCGGGAATCATAGAAGGGGCGCATCTCGGCAAAGGCATAGGACTGAGGTTCCTCCGCCATATCGAGAGGAACTCCATACTGCTGTTCCTGATCCCGGCAGACAGCGACGACGCGGCGAAGGAATACGGGATACTCCTGAACGAGCTGAAGGAATATAACCCCGAACTGCTTGTCAAAGACCGTATCCTCGCCATATCCAAGTCGGATATGCTCGACAAGAAGATGAAGGAGGAGATGGAAGCCCAGCTTCCAGGAGACGTGCCGCACATCTTCTTCTCTTCCATGACAGGAGAGAACATACAGCAGCTGAAGGACCTGCTGTGGAAAGTCCTACACGAAGAAAACTCTTGATATGACCTGGCAGCAGCTACACGAACTGGACCAGCAGTTCACCCTTTTCCTGAACAGCATACACAGCGGGGTGACAGACCCGGTAATGGTGTTTTTCTCGAACATCCCGGTATGGATACCGATGTATGTCATCGTCGCAGTATTCCTCTTCATCCGCCTCGGGTGGAAAAAGGCCCTTGTGGCTGTGGCGTCCATCGCGCTGACATTCCTGCTGTGCGACCAGATAGCAAACCTCTTCAAGGACGGGATAGCCAGGTTCAGGCCGTGCCACGACGACTTCATGGTAGGTGAAGGCCTGCGCATCCTCGAGGGCAAAGGCGGGCTGTACGGCTTCTTTTCCGGGCACGCGTCGAACTCTTTCGGCTTCGCGACAAGCTCCTCCATGGCTTTCCGGAATGACAGGAGGCTGAAATACAGGGGATATTCCGCCTGGATATTCTTCTGGGCCGTAATGGTAAGCATTAGCAGGGTATTCGTAGGCAAGCACTACGTCGGGGACGTGCTCGCGGGTATCGTGTTCGGGACACTGCTCGGCCTTGCATGCGGGTTTGCTGCAAGGGCAATAATGAAAAGGATGGATACCCGGCGGCAGATGACACCGGGCAAGGTTGCCTGACAAAAGGGGAAAAGTTTCCCGAAAAGACATAATAGATGAAAGCTGGAAATACCATTGACAACATAAGGATAGGGGTCATCGGGCTGGGATATGTCGGACTGCCGCTTGCCCGGCTTTTCTCGACGAAGTTCCGGACCATCGGCTACGACATGAACAGGTCCAGGGTCGAATCCCTCATGGGCGGCCATGATACCACCCTTGAAGTGGACGACAGGCTTCTGCAGGAGGCAATCTCGGGGCACGGGCTGTTATGCACGAATGAACTCTCCGACCTCAAGGATTGCAATTTCTACATAGTGGCGGTGCCCACCCCCGTGGACATAAACCACTACCCGGACCTCTCCCCTCTCCACAAGGCAAGTGAAGACGTGGGCCGCGTCATCGGCCGGGGCGACATTGTTGTCTACGAGTCGACAGTATATCCGGGGGTCACGGAGGAAGAGTGCATCCCACGTATAGAAAAAGTGTCGGGACTGAAGCTCAACGACGGCTTCTTCGCAGGATACTCCCCCGAAAGGGTCAACCCAGGCGACAAGGAGCATACGGTGTCCAATATCCTGAAGATTACCTCCGGCTCCACTCCTGAAGCCGCGGACCTGATAGACAAGGTTTACGGAGCAGTCCTGGAAAACGGCACGTACAGGGCCTCGTCCATCAAGGTCGCGGAGGCGGCCAAGGTAATCGAGAACAGCCAGAGGGACATAAACATAGCCTTCGTCAACGAGCTGTCCAAGATATTCTCCCTCATGAACATAGACACCCTGGAAGTCCTTGACGCCGCGGCCACGAAATGGAATTTCATAAAGATGAACCCCGGGCTTGTCGGCGGGCACTGCATATCCGTGGACCCATACTATCTTGCGCAATGTGCGCAGCGACACGGCTACTATCCGGAAATAATCCTTGCCGGACGCCGGATAAACGACGGCATGGGGGCCTACGTCGCCAGCCAGACCATCAAGCTGATGCTGAAAAAGGGAATACAGGTTCTCAAGTCCAAGGTCATAATAATGGGGTTCACCTTCAAGGAGAACTGTCCGGACGTCAGGAACACGAAAATAATAGACATATACAGGTCCTTGCAGGAATATAACGTGGACATCACCGTCTACGACCCGTGGGCTGACCCTGGCACGGTGAAGAAGGTCTACGGGATAGACATCGTGGACCGGCTGCCGGAAGGGAAATTCGACGCTGCCATAGTCGCTGTGGCGCACAGGCAGTTCAGGAGACATGAAGTGGATATGGACGCCCTGCTGAACACCGTACATGTGATATACGATGTCAAGGGCATACTGCCGAGAGAGATCGTTGACGGCAGGCTTTAGCATCGGTTCAAAATAAATTTATCTGATAATGGCAAACTTTGCAATGGTAGGCGTCGCAGGATATATCGCGCCAAGACATCTGAAAGCCATTGCCGATACAGGCAACAGGCTTGTAGCGGCATACGACAGGTTCGACAGTGTGGGAAAGCTCGACAGTTTCTTCCCTGACTGCGCGTTCTTCACGGAACAGGAACAGTTCGAGGCTTATATAGACCGGCTTAAAGGGACTGAAGACGAAGTCGGATGGCTGGTAGTGTGCACGCCTAACTATACCCACGCCCCGTATTGCCGCTACGGGATGAAGAACGGTATGGATGTCATCTGCGAAAAGCCTGCAGCCCTGCATCCTTACGAGATAGAGGAACTCATGCGCATCGAGGAGGAGACAGGGAAGCACGTCTACAACATCCTCCAGTTGCGGCTGCACGACAGTATCGCGGCCCTGAAAAGAAAGATTGAGGAAGGGCCGGCAGACAAGAAATACGAAATTGTCCTTACCTACATCACTTCCCGCGGGAAATGGTACTACGCCTCCTGGAAAGGGGATAACCACAAGAGCGGAGGGGTGGCCACGAACATAGGTGTACATTTCTATGACATGCTGCAGTGGATTTTCGGCCCTGTGAAAGAGAATATCGTGCACCTGTCAAGCTTCGACAGGGTGGCAGGAAGGATAGGGCTCGAAAAGGCGTCGGTGAAATATTTCCTGAGCATAAACGGGGACTGTCTCCCTCCGGATGCAGTGCAGGGAGAAAAACGGACCTACAGGACACTGGAGATCGACGGAGACGGCTTCGAGTTCAGCCAGGGCTTCACGGAACTCCACACCAGAAGCTATGAGAACATCATGGCAGGCAAGGGGTTCCGCGTTTCAGAGTCTCTTGCAAGCATAAGGATTGTCGAGGATATAAGGAACGCCGTTCCGGCTGGCCTTTCCGGGGACTACCATCCCCTGGCCCTGAAACCGCTTGCCAGACATCCATTCGGCTGGGAGGACGTAAGATACTGATATGGACAGCAAGATGCTCATGGTCGACCTGAAAGGCCAGTACCTGAAGATAAAGGATGAAGTAGACTCCGGCATACGTGAAGTGCTGGAAAGCTCTTCCTTCATCAACGGTCCGGCAGTGAAAAGGTTCAGGGAGAACCTCGGGAGATATATGGGAGGTACAGGGGTAATCACATGCGCCAACGGCACGGATGCCCTGCAGATTGCCCTGATGGCCCTCGGGCTGAAACCGGGAGACGAAGTCATAGTCCCGGCCTTCACCTACGTCTCGTCCGCGGAGGTCATCGCACTTCTCGGCCTGGTCCCCGTCATGGTGGATGTGGACCCGGACACTTTCAACGTAGGGGTTGAAAATATACGCAGGGCCTTGACTCCCAGGACAAGAGCCATAATTCCCGTACACCTTTTCGGGCAGAGCTGCGACATGGAGCCAATCCTTGACTTCGCCGACGGGCACGGGCTCTACGTCATTGAGGACAATGCCCAGGCCCTTGGAGCCGAGTACACGTTCAGGGACGGGCACAGGGCCAAGACCGGGACCATGGGAACGGTCGGCTGCACATCATTCTTCCCTACAAAGAACCTCGGGTGCTACGGGGACGGAGGTGCTATCTTCTGCAATGACGCCCTGCTGGCGGAAAAGCTGGCCATGATAGCCAACCACGGCCAGAAAGTCAAGTACCACCATTCGGTGATAGGCTGCAACTCGAGGCTCGACAGTATCCAGGCTGCTGTCCTGGACGTGAAGCTCCGGCACCTGGACGCGTATTCGGAGGCAAGACGGGAGGCCGCCGCATACTATGACTTGAAGCTGCGCGAAAGCGACCCCGACGGGAAATTCTTCCAGGTTCCACACAGGCTCGGGAGGAGCACACACGTATTCCACCAGTACACGCTGAAGATCCGGGACGGGCGCAGGGATTCCCTGAAAAAGTTCCTGGCGGACAGGGGCATACCGACAATGATATACTATCCCCTGCCGCTGCAGGAACAGGAGGCATTCTTGAATGTCGCAAGGGCTGCTGAAAAACTGGAAAATGCCAGGGAATGCGCATGCTCCGTGCTTTCCCTGCCTATGCACACCGAACTGACCAGGGAGAGCCAGGATGCCGTGATCGGGAGTATACTGGAATTCTTCGGACTGTGACGGGAATATACACAGCAAAAAGAGCCGGCTATGGAAGGAAAGAATTATTTTGTACATGAATCGAGCTATGTGGACGAGGGTGCCGAAATCGGAGAAGGAACGAAGATATGGCATTTCTGCCACGTCCATGGCAAGGCCGTGATCGGCAGGAACTGTTCGCTTGGACAGAACGTGAACATAGCGTCCAATGTCCGCATCGGGGACGGGGTCAGGATACAGAACAATGTCTCCGTATATGAAGGTGTGGAGCTGGAGGACAATGTCTTCTGCGGCCCGTCCTGCGTGTTCACCAATGTACTTACGCCACGGGCGCATTTCCCTGTACACGGGGTATATGCGCGGACCCTGGTGAAAGAAGGGGCTTCGCTCGGTGCGAACTGTACCGTGGTCTGCGGACATACTGTGGGAAAGTCCGCCATGGTGGCTGCCGGGGCAGTCGTGACATCGGATGTGAAAGATTTCGCACTTGTTGCCGGAGTTCCAGCCAGGCAGATAGGCTGGGTCTGCGAATGCGGCCGGAGGCTCGGGGAGAGCCTGGAGTGCAGCTGCGGGAGGAGATATGTCCTGCAGGAGGAGGGGCTGTCTATGGTGGCGGAGGTGAAGGTGAGGTAAAGGTTTTCGGGGGACGGGGTCAGGACTGTTATAAAAAAAAGGATGGCCTTGAATGCCTTACGGCGTTCTGGCCATCCTTTGGCGGTGGAGATAGACGGATTCGAACCGACGACCCTCTGCTTGCAAAGCAGATGCTCTAGCCAACTGAGCTATACCCCCATTTTTTCGTTTCTTTTTTGCGATTTCAGCGTTGGACGGCGTATCGTCGGGCGGTCATTTACTCCAGTAAACTCCCTTCCTCCTCGCTTGTCCGCCTTGAACTCACAAAAAATAAACTTCAAAATTTCAACATTCTTGCGATTTCAGCGTTGGACGGCGTATCGTCGGGCGGTCATTTACTCCAGTAAACTCCCTTCCTCCTCGCT
>JADIMQ010000133.1 GCA_017694655.1 Candidatus Cryptobacteroides merdigallinarum | reverse complement strand
GGGCCGGAGACACCCCGGGCAGAAGTGTATTTTCATATCCGGACAGCCGTAATCCCCGACTGATAAATTATTTGCCAAATAAGGCAGGTAATCCAAAATTTTATATAAATTTGTATTCAATTTGATGCCGTTAACGGGCACGGAAATGTTAATAACTGATTTTCAAAATCTAACATAAACATTAAACGATTATGGCAAACGAGAAAAAATTCATCACTTGTGACGGTAACTATGCTGCCGCGCACATCGCCTACCTTTTCAGCGAGAACGCGGCCATCTACCCAATCACCCCATCCTCGACAATGGCTGAATATGTCGACGAGTGGGCTTCCCAGGGGAAGAAAAACCTTTTCGGAGAAGTAGTGAAAGTTACCGAGATGCAAAGTGAGGGAGGAGCAGCCGGAGCAGTGCATGGATCCCTGCAGGCAGGTGCGCTTACCTCTACATTCACGGCTTCGCAAGGTCTCCTTCTCATGATTCCGAACATGTACAAGATTGCAGGTGAGCTGCTTCCTTGCGTATTCCATGTATCGGCAAGGACCCTTGCTTCCCATGCGCTCTCCATCTTCGGGGACCATCAGGACGTGATGGCGTGCCGGCAGACAGGATTCGCAATGCTCGCGTCGGCTTCCGTACAGGAGGCACTCGACCTGGCGGCAGTGGCACATCTTTCCACCATCAAGTCCAGCGTACCTTTCCTCCACTTCTTCGACGGATTCCGTACTTCACACGAGATACAGAAGATAGAGCTCATTGACGAGGCCGTCCTCAGGGAAATGATAAGCACCAAGTCCCTTGCCAGGTTCAGGGAAAAGGCCATGAACCCGGACAGCCCTGTCACAAGGGGTACAGCCATGAACCCGGACGTGTTCTTCCAGGTAAGGGAAGCCTGCAACCAGTATTACGACGCTGTTCCTGACATCGTGGCAAGGTACATGGGCGAGATCAGCGAGGCTACAGGCAGGGACTACCGTCCGTTCGACTACTACGGGGCACCGGATGCCGAGAACATAATCATTGCCATGGGCTCCGTGACCGAGACAATAAAGGAGACCATCGACCACCTCGCCGCAGAGGGCAAGAAATACGGGCTCATCATCGTCCGCCTCTACAGGCCGTTCTCCGCGAAATATTTCATGAAGGTGCTGCCTGAAACAGTCAAGAGGATAGCCGTACTCGACAGGACGAAAGAGCCTGGGGCACTCGGCGAGCCTCTCTACCTCGATGTAAAGGCCCTGTTCCAGGGCAAGAGCAACGCCCCTCTGGTAATCGGTGGACGTTACGGGCTCTCATCCAAGGACACCTCCCCGGCCCAGATCCTCGCCGTGTTCGACAACCTCGAGCTCGCCGAGCCTAAGGACGGCTTCACTATCGGTATCGTGGATGACGTGACCTTCAAGTCCCTGCCTGTAAAGGAGGAGATAAGCATCGTGAAACCGGGCACCACCGAATGCAAGTTCTACGGTCTCGGCTCCGACGGTACTGTGGGCGCGAACAAGAACACCATCAAGATTATCGGTGACCACACCTCGAAGTACTGCCAGGGATATTTCGACTACGACTCCAAGAAGTCCGGCGGATACACCTGCTCGCACCTGAGGTTCGGGGACTCCCCTATCAAGGCGCCTTATCTCGTGTCCACCCCTGATTTCGTAGCCTGCCACGTGCCTTCATACCTGCATAAATACGATGTGCTCAAGGGCATCAAGCAGAACGGCACCCTCCTCCTGAACAGCCTCTGGGACGAAGAGGAGACCCTCAAGAGGATTCCAGACCATGTAAAGGCCATAATCGGAAAGAAGAACATATCCCTCTACATCATCAACGCCACCAAGATTGCCGCAGAGATCGGCCTCGGGGGAAGGACCAACACTATCCTCCAGTCCGCATTCTTCAAGATCACGGGCATCATCCCTTACGAGGACGCCGTGACATACATGAAGAAGGCCATCGACAAGAGCTACGGCAAGAAAGGCGAGAACGTCGTGAAGATGAACTACGCGGCTGTCGACAGGGGCGGGGAATACACGAAAGTCGAGATCCCGGCCGACTGGAAGGACATCACCGCCAAGTTCGAGAACCCGGACAAGGACAGGCTCGCACCTGAATTCGTAAAGCAGATAGCAGATGTAGTGAACGCACAATGCGGGGACACCCTCCCTGTAAGCGCATTCAAGGATATGGCGGACGGGACCATCCCTGACGGCACCGCGGCCTACGAGAAGAGAGGCATAGCCGTCAAGGTACCGGAGTGGAACCCTGCCAACTGTATCCAATGCAACACCTGCTCCTTCGTCTGCCCTCACGCAGCCATCCGTCCATACCTCATGACAGCAGAGGAAGCCGCTGCAGCACCTGCAGGCATAAAGAAGGCCCAGGGCAAGGCAGTATTCAAGGAATATACTTTCACGATGCAGATCTCCCCTGCGGACTGTACAGGCTGCGGCAACTGCGCCGACGTATGTCCTGCCAAGGAAAAGGCCCTCGTGATGGTATCCGCGGAATCCCAGGAGCACGAGCAGGCGAACTTCGACTACCTGCACTCCCACGTCGGGTACAAGGACACCGTGCAGAACAAGTTCCAGAATGTCAAGAACTCCCAGTTCGCACAGCCTCTGTTCGAATTCTCCGGAGCCTGCGCAGGATGCGGCGAGACCCCTTACATCAAGACCATCACCCAGCTTTTCGGTGACAGGATGATGATAAGCAACGCCACAGGATGTTCGTCCATCTACGGGGCATCCTTCCCGGCATCGCCTTACTGCACCGACGTACATGGACATGGTCCTACATGGGCAAACTCGCTGTTCGAGGACAACGCTGAATACGGCCTCGGCATGAAGCTCGGGTCCGACAGGGCAAGGATGACAGTCGCCCGCCTCATGGAACAGGGACTGGCCTGCTCATGCTGCACCGACGAGATGAAGGCCCTGTTCACGAAGTGGCTCGAGAACAAGAACGACGCGAAGATAACACGCGAAGTGGCCGACGCCCTCGTCCCTCTCATGGAAGAGTGCAAGTGCGACACCTGCAAGGCACTGCTTGAATACAAGCACTACATACCTTCACGCTCCCAGTGGATCTTCGGAGGTGACGGATGGGCATACGACATCGGGTACGGCGGACTCGACCACGTCCTTGCTACCGGAGAGAATGTCAACGTCCTCGTGCTCGACACGGAAGTCTACTCAAACACAGGAGGACAGTCCTCCAAGTCGACACCTGTCGGAGCCATCGCCAAGTTCGCCTCCTCTGGAAAGAGGATCCGCAAGAAGGACCTGGGAATGATGGCCATCAGCTACGGCTATGTCTATGTGGCACAGGTTGCAATGGGTGCAAGCCCTGCACAGTTCTTCAATGCCCTCAAGGAAGCCGAGGCTTACGACGGACCGTCCCTCATTATCGCTTACTCCCCATGTATCAACCACGGCCTCAAAGCCGGCATGGGACTGAGCCAGAAAGAGGAAAAGCTCGCCGTGGAGTGCGGTTACTGGCACCTGTACAGGTACAACCCTGCCCTCGAGGAAGAAGGGAAGAATCCGTTCACACTCGACAGCAAGGAGCCTGACTGGAGCAAGTTCCAGGACTTCCTGAAAGGTGAAGTCAGGTTTGCATCCCTCTACAAGATGTTCCCTGACGAGGCCGGTGAACTCCTTGCCAAGACAGAGGAATTCGCCAAAGTAAGGCTCAACACCTACAAGCGCCTCGCATCCGGCATCTGATAGCCTGATGCTGTGAATAACAGAAGGTGGCCCCGGACAGTACTTGCGGCCACCTTCTGTTTTTAAGTGGACTTTCATGTCCCCGGGAACTCTTTCATGGACCTTCCCGGCGCATATTTCCGGAATAATTTCAATTAACAGCAATTTTTATGGACAAGATACTGAAAACAACATTCATACTGGCCGCCGCGGGGATGATGTCCGCTGCAGCGACAGTGTCAGCACAACCGAACACCAAGCTCAGGCCGGACAAGACCGTGCTGCTCTACCAGGAGGCACCGGTAGAAATCAAGGACCCTGTACAGGGCAAGACGACAGAGGCCCTCGGGCTGGAGATGAAGCACGACAACGGGCTTGCCGGAGACGAGACAATGAACCAGAACGGGAACATCGGCAATATCTCCAGCCTCGCACGCTTCGACCTGTATTTCCCGAAAAAGGGCAACGGGCAGATGGTAGTAGTATGCCCGGGAGGTGGATACTCCATAGTATCCTCCTACAATGAAGGCGTGTATGTCGCCGACTGGATGCTCTCCCGGGGAATTGCGGTGGCCGTTGTGAAGTACAGGCTTCCGGGCGGGCACTGGGAAGTCCCTCTCGACGATGTGCACAACGTGTTCAGGTACTGCAGGGAGCACGCCGGGGAATGGGGCATCGACCAGATAGGGGTGATGGGCTTCTCTGCCGGGGGACATCTCGCGGCATCTGCCACCACCCTCTACACCGACAAGGTGACCAGGCCGGATTTCTCCATACTCATCTACCCTGTGATAGCCATGGACAACATACCGTCACATGCGGGCAGCAAGGTAAACCTCATCGGCAAGGACGAGGTCTGGACATCCACCGAAGGGAAAACCGCGGATGAATGGCTCAAGGACCAGGAACTCCACAAGGACCTCATAAGGAAATATTCCCTGTACCAGGATGTCACGACAGACACACCGCCGGTCTTCCTCACCCACTGTTCGGACGACCCGACAGTCCCGGTAGTGAACAGCATAGTGTTCTACAACGCCCTCAAGGAAAAAGGGCACAACCCGGAAATGCACATATTCCCGTACGGGGGCCACGGATGGGGATTCTCGTCCGCAAAGTTCGTCAAGAAGGACAAGTTCGGCTACGCGAGGAGCGAATTCGAGAACTCCCTCTCGAGATGGCTGGAATCGGTCAGGGCTGACGGGAAGTAAGTAATCATTATTTTTTCCGATATAAACGCGAAAAACGCTATCTTTGCCTGAATCCGGCCGCCCTGTTCCCGTCAGGGTGTGCAATGAAGCTTGGATTATCAGACAAACAGTAATATTATGAAAAGATTTTTTTTGCTGATCGCCGCCATCATTCCGGCGGTGACAATGTGGGGACAGAACCAGCTGCCCAACGACCCGGAGGTACGCAAAGGAAAGCTTGACAACGGTCTGACATACTACATCAGACACAACGACAAGCCGGCCCAGCGTGCTGAATTCTATCTTGCGACAAACGTAGGAGCCATCCAGGAAACACCTGACCAGGACGGGCTCGCCCACTTCCTCGAGCACATGTGCTTCAACGGGACAAAGAACCTCCCGGGCAAGCAGATGCTCGACTATCTCCAGAAGATAGGTGCGGAATTCGGCCGCAACATCAACGCATCCACCGGGGTCGAGCAGACCACATACATGCTCAACAACATCCCGGTAGTCAGGGAAGGCATCATCGACACCTGCCTTCTCATCATGCACGACTATTCCCACTATGTAACCTGCGACCCGGAGGAGATAGACAAGGAGAGAGGGGTCATAATCGAGGAAAGGAGGACAAGGCGGACCGCGGACTGGAGGATGCACGAGAAGTCCCTGCCTTACTACTTCGGGGATTCCAAGTACGCGACCTGCACCCTCATAGGGAGCCAGGAGAATCTTGAGACCTTCAAGCCGGAAAGCCTCGTCAACTTCTACCACACATGGTACCGCCCGGACCTCCAGGCAGTCATCGTGGTCGGGGACATAGACGTGGACCAGATTGAGAACAAGATAAAGACCCTCTTCAGCGACATACCTGCCCAGGAGAATCCGCAACCAAAGGAAATACACAAGATCCCCGGCAACGTGGAACCTGAAATAGGCATAATCACTGACCCGGAGGCTTCTGCCACCACCCTCGAGATACTCTGGAAAGGGGAACCGATGCCGGAGGAGCTGAACAGCACCGACATGGGCTTCACCATAGATTTCATGAAGACCATAATCAGCACAGTGATGTCGGAGAGGTTCAACGACATAACTGCCAGGCCTGATGCACCGTTCATCAGCGCAGGTCTCGGCATAGGGAACCTCTGCGAGACCTGCGAGGTAGTGATTGGCAACGTATCCTGCAAGAACAACGAGGCCATAAGCGCCTTCAAGGCCTTCATGACCGAGGTAGAGAAGATGAAGCTCTACGGCTTCACCGACTCCGAAGTAGACAGGGCCAAGGAAAACATCCTCAGCTACTACGAGCAGAAGATGGAAGGGGCGGAGTCGAGAAAGAACTCCGACTTCGTCTACAGCTACATCAACAACTTCTTCGACAACTACCCTTACATGGTGCCGGCTACGGAATATGAGGTGGCCAAGACAGTCAGCGCGAACCTGAATGCCGCCATCCTCAACCAGATAGTGGCCCAGATGATTACGGACGAGAACATGGTAATCCTGTACAAGGCCCCTGAAAAAGAAGGCGTGACACATCCTACGGAGGCGGACTTCACTGCAGCCCTGGAGGAAGTGAAGGCCTCCGAGATCAAGGCAAACGAGGCGGTGGACTACAACAAGCCTCTGCTCGACGCCTCCGCCCTCAAGGGCTCCCCTGTCAAGAAAGAGAAGGAGACTGTCTACGGGGCCACAGAATGGACTTTGAAGAACGGTCTGAAAGTTGTCGTCCTCCCTACCGAGTACGAAAAGAACATGGTGACCATGAGCCTGTATATGGACGGAGGGAAATCCCTCATAGCCACAGAGGACCTGCCGTCCTTCGAGGACAATGTATTCGGGCTCTTCCTCCAGAACACAGGTGTGGCAGAGTTTTCCGGGACCGACCTGCAGAAGATGCTCGCAGGAAAGTCAGTGAGCGCATATCCGTTCATATCCTCCCTGAGCCACGGCATCAACGCTGCGTCATCCCCGAAAGACCTGGAGACGGCCTTCCAGCTCATGTACCTCACCTTCATGGAGCCGCGCTTCGATGAAAACGAGTTCAACACCGGCATCTCCCAGATCAAGGCCCTGCTCCCGAACATAAAGAGCCAGCCGAGCTACAGGTTCCAGACGGAAATGCTCAAGGCCCTCTACAACGGGAATCCGAGGAGGCTCGTAATCAACGATGAAATCCTCGGGAAAGCCAACCTCGGGACCATCGAGAGAGTCTACCGCGGCCTCTACGACAACATAGCCGGCGCAACCCTCGTCATCGTGGGCAACGTGGACCTCGCCACCCTGAAGCCTCTCGTGGAGAAATATGCAGGCTCGCTTCCTAAGGGCAAGAAGGCACACAAGTGGATAGACAGGGACGAGGACATTGTAAAAGGCAAGGTAGAGGACCACTTCGACGTGAAGATGGAGACGCCGAAGACCACTGTCTTCCAGCTCTATTCTGCCTATCTGCCTTACTCCATCCACAGGCAGGTGATGATGGATGCAGCACAGTACATAATGGACATGATATATGTCGAGACCCTGCGTGAGGAAGAAGGCGGCACATACGGGGCCAGCATCAGCTTCGACATCCAGAGCAAGCCGGAGGAGAGGGCAACTGTCCAGGTATACTTCGACACCAACCCTGAATCTGCCGACAAGCTCAGGAAGACTGCAGTCGACGGCCTGACAAAGCTCATGGAAGAGGGGCCTACGGACGAACAGCTCTCCATGACCATAGAGAACTTCAAGAAGAACCTGCCGGAGAAACGCATCAGGAACGGCTACTGGCTCTCCAACCTGAAGTATTTCTACGAGTACGGCACGGACTTCGACAAGGCCTACGAAGAGGCCATAGCCGACATAAACGCGGAGAACATAAAGGCTGCCGTCAAGGACATCGTGTCCCAGGGCAACTTCATCGAGGTGATGATGTCTCCGGAAGCTGCTGAAGCGGATGCGCAGTAGGATGCCGCAGACGCTTTAACATAAAAAATCCAGGTGAGGGAATCTTCACCTGGATTTTTTTATTCTCAATCCGATGGCAGCGGCTAACGCTGGGCACCGTAGGATGCGTATTCCGGAATCTGTGTAAACGGATATACAGGAGAGTCACCCAACGGCGAATTTTCAACAAATTTTGCTTCTGAACAAACGCTGAAACCTGACTGATCAACCCTGGTGAGTCCTCCGTAAAACCATTGGAAATTACCATCTGCTTCAATACTGGTATCGCCGCCCTTATAAACAATATTGTCATCAACCAATGAACCGGTCGGGTTTCCAGGGTATACACCTCCATCAGTCGTATCAAATGGCCTGAAGAAAGACGTTCCATTTGAAACGGAAGAATTCCATATAAGATTCTTGGTCACGCTGACAGTCCTGAGAGATTTATATTTGACACATGAATTACTTGTTGTCCATATATTTACCAATGAATTATTCTCAAAAACAAACTCATCGATGTCGATTTGTGAACTATTATTACCAACAAATCTGAAATCCGTCACCTGTCCATCGCTATAGAAAATGGAATTACGTACACTTATTAATCCATAAGGAGCACTACTACTACCAACGTTCAGCAAAGTTTTCGTACCTGTTCCAGCCGGAATATAAAATTCGGAATCTTCAATACAGAATTTTGCGTACGATCTAAATTTGCTTGACACATAAGTAAAGGATCCGTAAGATCCCATCGTAATTCCGGAATTAATTATGCCGACATATCCATATTCTCCATCGGCATTCTGAACAAGAAAATACGATGCGGCGCTACCAGATTCGTTACCTGTTCCATTGATAATATCCGAAATATCCGCATCAAGATTATTCAAAAGGAAAACGCCATCAGTGTTGCTGGACTGATTCAAATGTGCCCTATTGTCAAATATCACTTTACTTCTCCGCTCAGGATCATTCCCTATCAACAGAAGTTTATATATCGCCCCGGTATAGCTGAATGTTACGGTAGCATCAGGATCGATGAAATATACACCTGAATTGTTGCCGCGAAGTTCAGAAAGATCAGAATCGGAAACAATCAGCTGAGCCTCGCCATAATCAGCGATATTGTAGGTCTTGCCTCCGATCTCAATGTCTATACCTGCCTGGTAGAGGCCGTGGAGTCCCTGGCTGTTTGTTGTTGCGTTGTCAGGGTCGACCGAAGCATTGAATACCTTACCGGCGGTAATCTCGGCTGAAGCGATGGTACCAGTCATATAGCTGCCGTCATTAAAGACGACAGACATCTTGAGATTTGTATATAAGCCTGGAAGGACGACAAGATAGAATTCCGTGCCGACAATGAAGTCACCGTCGCTGTTGACCGGGGCAAGGCTTACACTGACAGGCGTTTTAGCTGTTGCAACGGCAGAATACGAACTTCCAGACATGTCTACCTCATAAGGACCGGCAAGGCTCTGGTCTGCACTGAGCTGGATTTCCCTGACTTTTCTTTCCCCGCTGTAGTTATCCGGAAGAGTCACCCTGACAAGGCCTGCGACATTGTGGAAAGCAAGGGTGTTTCCGTCCGATACCGCTACCGAAGGATTAGTGCCTGGAGAGAAAGTATTGTATCCGCCGAGCTGGTCCTCCGGAAGGACTGAAGATATCTTACTGCCGTTCCAGTCAGCATCCGCTGAATATGGATAAAGAGCATAGTATTTGCCGCTCTCGGTTGCAGTTCCGGAGAATGTCGCGTTCGGACTGCCTACGCCGGAAGAAATGGTGAATTCGTTGTTGTATGTACCGTCAAAGACAGAAATTGCATCACCATCAGTCCAGTACACGGAATTGTCTGAACTTATGGCTGTCCTGGTCCCGGGCGCCCCGGCGGTGAATTCCATCTGGACACGTGGGTCGGACGGTACAGGTGTAGCATTATCTACCGAGCAGGAGGCTGCAGCGGACAGCAGCACCCCTCCACACAAGAAAATCAGAGTCCTTTTCATAGTAAGCAGCATTTTAGTTTCCCCAGTTGAAATCGACATTATCCCCATCGGTATAAGGGGCATGGGTGGCATCAACGATACTGTCGCAGAAGCCTCTTTCCGTCCTTACGGACACAGTATCGAGCGAAGGACTTACATATTCTTCGGTCATCGCAAGTTTGTTGAAATCGTGAATCATAACAAAACTTTATCAGTATTAGTCCAATATTAATTTGCAAGTATGTGCCCTTCAGCACATCTCTACAAATTTATTTAGATTTCTTAAAAATTACAATACGGAACCGCAAAAATCAATAAAACCCCTGGCGGCCCGTTTTGCCCGGACCGCCGGGAGTTCTTAATCAAGTTGTCCTGCAGGAGGGTGAATTTTAAGTTAAGCACCGGCTTAATTCACCCTCCGGATATCACCGGATCAGTGTGCAATCCAGTATTTGGTATCATAGTCCGCACCGGCGCCGTTGGTCACGACAGCGGTGTTTATAGGGAAGTAGCCGTTCTCTGTATCGAAAGACGATATACATCCATCCGCCTCACTATGCAGGTAATTACCTGAAGGCACCGGATCCTTGAAAGAACCGGTATGTACCAGAGACCAGAAATTATCTTCTTTTGAATACTGCGTATACAGATAATTGCCGGTAATCTCCGCATTTGCGGCAGGGAAATCCCCGTTGTATATCGCAGTCAGATAAGACTTGCTCGGGCCTGCAGCATAATAAGCGACGTTATTCTTCACCGTAAGAGAGTTGGCGGTATATGCCCTTACAAGGACATTCGGTGCCGAAATATTATAGATGGTATTATCGGTTACCACGATATCGATGTCTTCTGTTACTGTCTTATTCGAACTTGTACCGATAGAGATTATATTGCCCTTAACCAAATCCTTTGAATAGATGACACAGTTGTTCACTGTCAGTCCCTTTCCTGAAAAGTCGGTTTTATTTGTCGGGTAAGTAATCACACAAGAGCCGTCATTGACAAATTCCACAAGGCAATTATTCAAGGTTACGGAAATGAAGGATTTGGTCTGATGGTTATCTGAAATTATTGTCTTGCCCTTATCTATGCATGACAAGGTGCAGTCTTCCAGGACCAGGATAGAGTTTTGCGACTCTTTTGCACCTGATGTTGCAAACATACTCGTACCATGTCCCGAGGATATGTGCATATTCTTGAATGTCACTGTATTCCTGATCGACATCTGCCCATCCGTCCCATCTGACTTCAAAAAGCGTATATGCGGTTGAGAATCCTTGTATCTGCCTATCAGTACAGTCTCATTCCCCATATTGGTCCCTGTAATCGTTTTCTCCTCGGTCTGTCCTGTATTGTCAATGAAATGTATGCCTGCAGCATTGATATTATCCAATGTCAGGTCAGCGACATCGAGCTTGTCATAAGCCGTATGGGTGGCGATATTATATACCTCCCCGTTGATTTCAATACTGTGTCCGGCTTCAAACAGGGCATAATAATCATTTTCATCTATTTCCGGGACATTGTCCCCGTTGTCTTCAAGCACAAGGGCGATACCGTTAAGTTTCGTGGCACCTGTCGAAGTCAGGTAAAGTGTTGTCCCGCGCATGCTTTCCGGCACAGCTATTTCCAGTACACCTCCGGAGCATGCAAGAGCATCGTCAGTTTCAGTATAGCTGTTGAAGTTGACCGATGTTCCGGTATCGTCATTAAGTGTTATGACATTGTTATTCCTGGCGTTGTCCGGGTTGGCATAGAGCCTTATCCTGGTTATGTCCTTGCCCGGGACCTGAGGCAAGGTAATCTTTCCGCCATTGGTCTTATTCTTGGGAGATAATGAGTTAGGAAGCGGAGACTGTGTCTCGATTGAACATCTTTCAAAGCCCCAGCTGTAAGAAACGCCATTGCTTGCAATCAAGGCAACCGAAGAAGATAGCGAGCCGGAGGACAATGCCGTGAAATCAGTGTAGACAGATTCGGCTACCGTATATCCGCTGCCTGTAATATCGAACCGGAGGATATTGAACTTGTCTTTTTCTATATTCAACGTTTCGGCAAGATTTACCGTCCTTGTTATGGTCCTGGTATCTGTGGTGACAGTAACCGTCAGCTCACCTGAATCCAGCGAGGCAGGGTTTACCATGTACCATACAGGGTAGTTGTCCCCTGTCTTTTCAAGGCCGTCGGCATATACCGCAGTCACGGCGTTCCCGGCCGGCTTGACACTGTTGAGCTTGCAGGAAGCATAATCGTCAATGCCGAAATTGAGATAGAAAAGACCCACCAAGGCACAGCCCGGGTTGTCATTATCTGGAGATACTGCGGTCTTGGAGAAACTTGTCGTGACAGACCGTATCTTCTCACCTTCAAAAACTCCGGCACCGTCCGAAATCTCGACCTTGAAAGGGGCTGTAATCCTTTTGAACCCGGGTATCCCGATTTCGTCAAGCATTGCATCGGCACTTCTCACACCCTGCCCGTAAAGGAGATCGAAATTAGGGTCGAAAGTATTCTGGCCAGGAGTCTGTACCGGGGAGAACCTGAAAGTGATAGAAGTTCCGGCACTGTTTGTTCCCGTAGTAGGGAGTTTTGGCGTAATTACATTATAATCATACGAAGTAGCATCAGTTATCTCCGGATGTGTAATCGTATATTTTCCGCCTCCGGCAGAGACAACGTCTGTCACCCGGCTCATTTTTGTGCTGACGGCGAGGCTTCCGTAGTAGACATCCATGGATTCGTCGCCTGTCAAATAAATTCCTGTACCAGGCTCATATACGGACTTTGTACCCTCGTCAGTCCACTCATCGCCCTCTACGGTCATGGACCTAGTTACCATCGGGACATTCCCTGAAGCAAGGTTTTCCGATATCTCTTTCTGGCAGGATACAAGTGCCAGAATACCCGCAGCGAAGCAGGGAACAGCAATAATCTTTCTCATGGCAATGAGTTTAATATTCATAAATATTTGTATTCCCGTCTTCCGGAAGGGAACCGGAGCCCCAATCCTCTGAAATACCAGTCGCGGCGAAACCGTTCTCGACATCCATGGAGAAAACTTCGAAGGCGGGAGACTCGTAAAGGCTTCCCCCGCAGAAAATCCTGTTGTTTGATTCTGTCATTATTCGTATGATTTAGTCATTAGTTCCAGCTGGAATGGCGGCCCGGACCGTGTGGCCGGCCCCGTTCCGGATACTGTCACCGGAAACCGTCAAGGGCCTTCTGCCGCCCAGGATCCCGGGACGGACAGGTGCGAAAATAAAAGAAAAGCGGCGGACCGGAAAACCCGGTACACCGCTTTTGGACAAAATCAAAACATTTTGCACAAAAGTGAAAGATTTTTTTCTCTTTTCACCTGTGCTACACCGCCTTATTCTTCCCCGAAGACCAGTTCCATATCCTTGTCCAGCAATGGGCCGGCAATGTCCCCGGGCACGAAAGACCATCTGCCGATGAGGGCGGAGTCGCGGACAGAATCCTCCGAGAGGGTCCCGGCCCTGCGGATATAGTCATACACGAGCTCCCTTATCTCCGGGTAGCGGGCCACGACCCTCTCCCCTATCCTGCCGGTGTCTATCCCGGCACCGTAGCGCATGAGCCCGCCTCCGCCGCTCGCCCTGTAGGACGTCATCGCCACGTTATAGGTACTGTCCGCGCAGAAAGGTGCCCCGGAAGCCAGGCACTCTATGCTCACCCTCTCGCCCTGCGGCCTGCGTACATCGACCTCATATACGAGACCGGCCGCCGAGTCGAAATTATAGGCCCTGTTGACAAAAGACCATCTCGGCAGGGATGTACGCGCGTCCGGAGTATTCCTTATCTTCAGCAGATGCCCGCCCGGCTTGCCGGCAACGGTGTTTATCCAGTTCCCGTACGAATACTCGAGATAGTCCTTGATCTCCCGGCCCGTCATTTCCACGACAAAAAGCTGGTTTTCGAACGGATATATCTTGAACAGGTCGTTGTAGACCAGGGTACCCGGGGCAATGTAGCCGTCAAAGGTAAGAGGAGCGGCGAAAGAAATGTCCGCAGGTGCGCAGCCAAGGCTGACAGTGTGCAGGAAATCCATATACGGGCACATTCCCCGGTAAGAGTCCCTGGTTACGAGGGGAACCGACAGTTCCCCCACTGGCTCCACCGTAAACGCCTTTACCGCCTCATATTCCGGCCTGAAAAGGGAACGCATGGCAGTGTCCACCCTGGACTTGTCCACAGGTATGAGGGAGGCAGAGACCTTCCTGGACACTATCTTCCCGTCCTTCACCGTAAAATCCAGGCGGCCGAGACCGAGGTTGCGGCAGTGGCTTCCGGAATTTATCAGGCAGATGCTGTCGGTCTCGAAGACCACGGGAGAATGGTCGTGGGAGCAGACAACGAAATCCACCCCGCGCAATGTCCGCAACAGTTCGAGCCCCTGGCTTTCCAGAGACACGCTCGTCCCGGACCCGTCGACTGCACCCGTGCCCGAATGTACGGCGACAATGACGGCATCCGGATTTTCCTTCTTCCTCACCTTGTCCACATAATCCTGGACGTATGGCACGAGGGATACGAACTCCATCCCGCTCCAAAGTTCCGGAGAAAGCCAGTTCTTCATGTTGGGATTTGTAAAGCCAAGTACAGCAATGCGTATCCTGTCCCTTGTCATTATGAGATAGTCCTGGAAATACGGCTTCCCGTCCGGCTTCACGGCGTTGGCTGCAAGCAACGGGCAGGAAAGGTCCCTGCGCAGACGGTCATAGACAGGATGGCCGGCTTCGATGTCGTGGTTGCCGACCACTACGGCGTCGTAGCCCATATAGTCCGTCATTCTTGCATAGAGATGTCTTGAGACTGTGTCGACATAGTTGTAGTAATACGAGGCATTGTCGCCCTGCACACAGTCTCCGGCATCTATGAGGATGATGTTTTCCGGTCCGTGGGCCGTCCTGAGGCTGTCGACCGTCCTGGAGACGGCAAGGAGGGAGCCGGCAGTAGAGTTCCCGACATAGAGGGAGTCGAAGTAACGTCCGTGGACATCATTCGTGGTACAGAGGTAGAATGTGTACTCCCCGTCCTTCGGGGCACAGGAGGCGAGAAGGAGGAGAGGCAGAAACAGGATGTAAGCAAATATCTTTTTCATTGTCATGTAATATTATACCTTATAAATAATATACAGCCTGTGAGGAAGACGCAGGCAGGATGGGTGGACGCCGGAGAGTCAGTCGGCCTGGTACAGTACCGGGAAGGACCTGCGGTAACGCATCAGCTCCTCCTTCCCGAGCGCTGCGGAGACTACGGGTGTGCCAAGTACAGTCTTTTCCGTCCCCCTGTCCCGTCCGCGGTAATTCACTATCATGGAATGCCCGTCATAGGTAATGAGAGGGTCGGAGCCGCTCCGGTTGCACATGGCGGCATATACGGAATTCTCTATCGCCCTGGCTTTCAGCAGCACATCGGCAGCCTTGCGTCGGGAGGCCGGCCAGTTCGCGACATTGAGGTAGAGGTCGTAGGGGTCGGCGGGAGTGTTGCGGCTCCAGCACGGGAAGCGCAGGTCGAAGCAGACCCCGGGCATTATTTTCCATCCTTTCCAGAGTATCGTCCCCCTGGCGGAGCCTTTCCGGCAGCTTTCACTCTCGCTGCCGAAATAAAGGTGACGCTTGTCGTAGGAGAAGACTTCCCCGGAAGGAGTGGCGAAGCAGAACCTGTTATAGCGCTCCGGGCCGGAATCCGTGACATAGACGGAGCCGGCAACCGCACAGCCATACCTCGCCGCCATCCTCTTCATCCATGCGACAATCCCCGAACTGCCGTAGTCCTGGGTTATGTCCCCGGACATGGAGAAGCCCGTCGCGAAAGCCTCCGGGAAGACAAGTATATCCGGAGAAGGAATGTCAGCAGAGGAAAAGAGCGCATCCGAAATTTCCTCGAGCCGGGAGAGGTTCGCCTCCGTGTTCTCCCATTCAGGGCCATACCCTACCAGGGAGAGATTCAGTGTATCGTGATGTTCCATATATTCTTGAACCGTGTATGTGTCAAATGGTTGCCCCTGCCCTCCTACCGCCGTTTCCCGGAACGTCCGCCGGAGGCACTGAAGATGGACTGCAGGTCGAACTTCAGGGAGACAGTCTGCTGCCAGCCGGAGAAGCCCTCATTGAAGTGGAGCACCGCAGCCACCTTCAGCCTGAGGAAGGAGGCTATGCGCGGTTCATAGGAGAGGGCGAGCCTGTCATAGAACCCGAGCCCGGACGAGCGTCTGCTGTTCACTCGGAAGAAAGGGTCTCCGAAATACAGCATGCTGCCGTACCTTACGCCTGCTGCATCGGCACTGTCGTAGTAGGGCATGAGGTCGGTCCCGTAATAGAGACGGTTCTCCAGACCTATATTCCAGTTCCTTATACCCAGGAGGAGCTCCCCTCCGTGAGGAAAGACATAGCTCCCGATGTTGCGCCTGTCGTTCTGCATGGACTGCAGCCACCCGAGGGTGATTTCCAGGCGCTGGAGCCCGGACTTGCGGGAAAGGTCAAGCCCGGCATAAGGGTTGAGAAGGATGTTGTCCACCACTCCCCACACGTTCCGGCAGCCGGCGTAATGGTACATGTACCCTGAATAGCCGAGCCGCAGCATACCGCCGGCCAGGGAAGCCTCCCCGCTGCTGTAGATCATGAAGCGTTCACGCCTTCCCGTACCGTACTTCCCCATCCAGTCGCAGCCTACCTCGTAATATGCCGAGGGCCTGCGGAATTTAAGGATTAGGCCCTCCAGGTTCGGGTCGTAGAACTCGAGGGAATCGGAGAAGAAGGCGGTGGAGTAGCGGCCCTCCATCTCCTTCCTCGGGAAAATGCCGGCGGCCAGGGTCATGTCCGTCCTCGCGAAAGACTTTTCCCACTTATAATAGAATATTAGTTCCCGGAACAGGTCCCAGTTCGAGAGGGAAGACGAGGTCTCGTCAGGGGCAGCCGCCAGGTCACTGCCATCGGCGGAGGTTGCGGTGGCCGGTTCCAGGGAACCGGCCGGGACAGGAGAGGCTCCGAAATCCTTCATTATGTCTATGCCTATCAGGAGCTTGTGCACCGACGTCCCCGAGTCCTGTATCTGAAGACCGGCTGACGGGGTGATGCGGGCCCCGAAGATTGTCATGGACGGGGAGAAGGAACTGCGGTCGTACTCCCTGTTGTCGAAACGGAAACCGAAGTCCACGTCATATATGAAGCGGGTCTGCGGCCGGTCCCCGGCATACATGGCGGCAGGGACCGCCAGCAGGAAAGTAAATATGAAGGCGTAAAATTTTTTCATCTCTGTTTGAATCGCCCAAATTTAGGAACTGTTTTGAATTTTTTAAACAGTTTCTCTGAATGAAAATCCTAAATTTGCACAGGTTTTACAGAAAATAATGATGAAGCTTCAGACACCAGTGGAAATCAGGGCCGGGAAGGTGAAGATATCACCGGACGACAGGACGGTCATACTCGGCAGCTGCTTCGCGGACAATATCGGCAGGAAGATAAGGGACATCGGGTTCAACGTATGCCTGAACCCGTTCGGCACCCTGTACAACCCGGCCTCCATAGCCGGGGCCGTGGACAGGCTCCGGTCCGGCAGGCCGTTCACGGAGGATGAATGCAGGATGATGGGCAGCGGGGCGGGGCTCGTGTGCTCCTTCAGCCACCATACCTCCTTTGCCCGGAAAAGCGCGGGAGAGTTCCTGGACAACGCAAACGCTGCCCTGGAGAAAGCCTCGGCCTTCTTCAGGACCTGCAACAGGATGATAGTCACCCTCGGGACAAGCTGGTGCTACAGGCATGTCGGGGACGGGCGCATAGTCTCGAACTGCCTCAAGAGGGATGCCGGGGAATTTGTCAGGGAAAGGCTCGGGGTGGAGGAGACCGTGCGGCTGCTGGAGGATATAGCCGGGGACAGCGGCATCGGGACCATCTTCACCGTTAGCCCGATAAGGCATCTCAAGGACGGGGCGCACGGCAACCAGCTCAGCAAGGCCACCCTCCTGATAGCCGCGGACGAGGTCTGCTCCCGGCTCGGCAACTGCGACTATTTCCCTGCGTACGAGATAGTCATGGACGAGCTCCGGGACTACAGGTTCTATGCGGAGGACATGCTGCACCCCTCGCAACAGACGGTGGACTATATCTGGGAAAGGTTCCGCGAAAGTGCGGTGCCGGAAAAGGAGCAGGAGAGGGTGAAGGAAATGGAAAAGGAGTTCAGAAGGTCCCTGCACAGGCCCAACCTCGTGCAGTGAGCTACATCCTGTAAGGCGGGACGGCGCCCGAGTCCACGAGCTCCCTTAGGATGGAGAGATAGTCCGGATACCCGGAGCCCGGGGACCCGAACACCAGGTTTATGTCTTCGAGGGTATATTTCCCGCCCTTCCCGTCTATGAATGCCTTCAGGGCCGACGCAGTCCCGGACTTATTCCCGTCGGAAGCCTTCTTCCTGCAGACATCGCAGGTCCCGCAGTCCCGGCTCTCCTCCTGTCCGAAATATTTCAGAAGGAAACGGCTCCTGCACATATCCTCCTCGACCGCATATTCCTTCATGGCCTCCGTCCTTTCCAGCCAGGAGCTTTTCAGGCGTTCCAGATGCTCCGGGGACAGCTTCACGTTCTTCGGGCGAAGGCGGTTCTCCTTCAGGTAGACCACGGAAGAATGGTCGGCAGGGATGTACCTTATGATATGCTCCAGGGAAAGGCGGTAGAGCAGCTGCCGGAGTTCAGGGACACTGACGCCCGCACGCGCGGCAACATATTCCTCGTCTATCTGCACCGGATATGAGAACAGCCCGGTATAGGTGCGCATGAGCGTCTCAAGGACGGCCTGCATCTGCTGGTCCGGGATATCCGCATCGTACAGTTCGGTCCTCGAGGGGATGACCTGCACCCTCGTGGGGATGTCCGTATCCTCAAGGAATATCCAGTGGCCCTCCCTCTCGATATACTTCATGGCATTGTAGACCGAGGAGGAGTTGAGCCGGAAACGGCGGCAGAAGTCCATGATGTCGAACTTCAGCTGACGGCCCTCCCCGGTGTCGTACGGGATGCCGAAGAATACATGCACCTTGTGGTATATGTCCTCGATATAGTCCAGGTCCGGGAAAGACACGTTCGCTATCTGCTTCAGCTTGCGAAGGTCGGTGCTGTTCCACAGGAGGACGGCATAGGACCGGTTCCCGTCGCGGCCGGCCCGCCCTGCCTCCTGAAAATAGGCCTCCGGGCAGTCCGGGAGCTCGAAATGCACGACAAAACGTACGTCAGGCTTGTCTATACCCATACCGAAGGCATTGGTACACACCATTATGCGTATCCTGTCGGATTTCCAGTCCTCCTGTCTCGAGGTCCTTGTCTGGTGGGAAAGCCCTGCATGGTAAAAGGATGCCTGGAGCCCTGAATTCCGGAGGAAGGCGGCCAGCTCCTCGCATTTCTTCCTGTTCCGGACATAGACTATCCCGGTCCCCGGGACGGAGCGGCATATATTGAGCAGCTGCCCGAGCTTGTCTTCCCTGTTCCTTACTATGTAAGTGAGGTTCGGCCTCTCGAAGCCGGACTTCAGGAGGAGCTTCTCGCGGAAAGCGAGCTTCTCCATGATATCGGCGGCAACGGCGGGGGTGGCAGTGGCCGTGAGGGCTATGACAGGGGCCCCGCATATCCGGCGTATATCGGCTATCTTCAGGTAGTCCGGACGGAAATCATAGCCCCATTGCGAGATGCAGTGGGCCTCGTCCACGACTATGTAGCTGACGTCCATTTCCTTGAGATAGTCCCGGAAGACCTGGGTTGAAAGCCGTTCGGGAGAGAGGTAGAGGAACTTGAAATCCCCGTAGACGGCATTGTTCAGGGCGAGTTCTATCTCCCTGCGGCTCATGCCCATATAGACCGCCAGGGCCTTGATGCCGCGGGCGTTGAGGTTCTGCACCTGGTCCTTCATGAGGGCGATGAGGGGGGTCACCACTATGGCAATGCCTGGCTTCATCAGGGCAGGGACCTGGAAACATACGGACTTCCCTCCCCCGGTAGGGAGTATGGCAAGCACATCCCTCTCCTCCAGGGCCGCATCGACTATCTCCTCCTGCATATTCCTGAAAGAGGAATAGCCCCAGTATTTCTCCAGCACTTCTATCGCTTCCATGTAGCAAGGTGATTGGCACATTTTGTGCAGGCAGACGCCGCGGTTTTTCCGTCAGGGGTGATTCCTGCGGAGACAAAATTAGCAATAATTTGACTTTAAAATTTGTCCGCTCATAAAAATATTATATTTTTGCACAGATGTATTGAAATGGATTTGCAAACTTTAATTTTTATAGATTATGAGTAAAATTGATTTGACCAAGTACGGTATCACAGATGTGAAAGAGATCCTTCACAACCCGTCTTACGAAGTGCTTTTCGAAGAGGAGACAAAAGAAGGACTCGAGGGTTACGAGAAAGGCCAGGTGACCGAGCTCGGAGCCGTCAATGTCATGACCGGCATCTACACCGGACGCTCTCCTAAAGACAAGTTCTTCGTCTACAACGACGCAAGCAAGGATACCGTATGGTGGACTTCAGATGCATACAAGAACGACAACAAGCCATGCTCGGAAGAGGCTTGGGCCGACCTCAAGGCCAAGGCCGTAAAGCAGCTTTCCGGCAAGCGCCTCTTCGTGATGGATACCTTCTGCGGAGCAAACCCTGCAACCCGCCTGAAAGTGCGCTTCATCATGGAAGTGGCATGGCAGGCCCACTTCGTGAAGAACATGTTCATCCGTCCTACCGAGGAGGAGCTCGCCAACTACGGTGAACCTGACTTCGTGTCATTCAACGCTGCAAAGGCAAAGGT
>JADIMQ010000132.1 GCA_017694655.1 Candidatus Cryptobacteroides merdigallinarum | reverse complement strand
CTGACTTTTGACCCGCCCTCTCTTATACATGACTCCCCTGCTACCGTCCTGCAAGATGGCACTCCCACTTCCAGGCAGCCGCAAGAGTATCTTCAAGCGACCTCCCGGCCTTCCAGCCAAGCTCCCTGTTGGCCAGGGAAGTATCGGCCCAGATAGCGGTGGTATCCCCTGCACGGCGCGGCGCAAACCTGTAGTTCAGCTTCAGGCCGTTGACTTTCTCGAACTTGGTCACAAGCTCCAGCACGGACACAGGACGTCCGGTACCAATGTTGAAAATCTCGTAATCCTTCTTCATCTTGCCGTCGAGCATCCTCGCCACTGCAGCGACATGGGCCTTTGCAAGATCGACTATGTCTATGTAGTCCCTGAGGCAGGTGCCGTCCGGAGTCGGATAGTCGTTGCCGAATATGCTCAGGCACTCGCGTTTTCCGATGGCGGTCTGCGTGATATATGGCACAAGATTGTTCGGGACTCCGCGCGGGAGCTCCCCTATAAGGGCTGAAGGATGTGCTCCGATAGGGTTGAAATACCTCAGGGCAATTCCCTTGACAGGGCCAGGCTGGCTTGTCCCTGCCTTCACCTCGCTGCCGTATGCCCCTGTAGCACGGACCACGTCCACAAGGATGTCCTCGCAGATCTGCTTGGTAGCCCCGTACGGGCTCGTAGCAGGCTGGCGCGGAGACTCCTCTGTCACCGGAAGCTTGTCCGTCTCGCCATAGACTGTGGCCGAGGAGGAGAAAAGCACGTTGCAGCCGCCGTGGGCCTTGGAGGCGTCGAGGATATTGAGGAAAGACATGAGGTTGTTCTTGTAATACTTCACCGGCTCGGCTACGGATTCCCCGACAGCCTTGAACGCCGCGAAATGTATTACCGCGTCAATCCTGTATTTTCCAAACAAGGCATCCACCGCCTTCTGGTCGCAGCAGTCTATCTGCTCGAAAGGGATGTCGCCCCTGCCGGTGATCTTCTTCACCCCCTCGAAGCAGGTAAGGTCACAGTTGGACAGATTGTCAGCTACCACGACGTCGTAGCCGGCCTCGATAAGCTCTACAGTAACATGGCTTCCGATATAGCCTGCGCCACCGGACACCAGAACACATTTTTTATTCTCCATAACTATATATAGTGCTAAAAAACTTCCCTGTCACACAAAAATAGTAAATTTGGCGTTAGTAACAAACCGTGAAAGTGATGTTTTCTTTTTCTGAAAAATATTTTTCTCTTTTGACAAGGATTTTCTTTTTTGCTGCAATATTATCCCTCCCTGCCGGGATGTCCGGGCAGGAGATCCAGCCCAGGCAGACAGGGCTCCAGGACTATGCCGGAGTCCTGTCCGGGGAACTGGGGAGCGCAGTAACCGGGCTCCTGGCCCTCACTCCGGCAGGGGACACCATAGCAGCCTTCAATCCGGAGACCCTCTTCATCCCCGCATCCAACATGAAGCTAATCACCACCGGCCTCGCCCTGGATGTGCTCGGGAGCGGGTATGTCTACGAGACATCCATAGGATATTCCGGGACCATCCGGGAAGGGACACTGCATGGGGACCTGTACATATCCGGAGGCGGTGACCCTACCCTGGCGTCGGACGACAGCATAGCGGTCCTGCTTCCGGAACTGTTCGGACAGTGGACGGAATTCGTGAAGGACGCGGGGATAACCGCCATCGACGGACACGTGATCGGGGACGGGAGATATTTCGGCACGGATATGCCTGAAGAACAGACCTGGCAATGGGATGACTGCGGGACATACTACGGCGCAGGAATCAGCGGCCTGAACTTTTTCGGGAACGTCCAGAGCTTCGACGTAAAGCCGGGAGAGAACCCCGGGGACGCGGTGAGCATAAAGGAAAGTTTCCCGGTATGCCCGTGGATGGAATACAGGTTCATGTGCACCACAGGGGAAGAAGGGACAGGAGACAGGCTGTACTACTACACCTCCGACCTGGGTCCGTACGGGGAAATGAGAGGGACTTTCGCAGCCGGCAGACCCGGCAAGACACTCGACTGCAGCAACAAGTTCCCGGCCTACACCTGCGCCGCATATTTCTGTGAATGGCTGGAGAATGCCGGGATAGAATGTAAGGGAGGTCCTGCAGACACCGGGTATTTCATGCCGGAAGACGGTCTCTGCAGCAGGGAGGACATTACGCCGGCCGGGAAGACCGTGTCACCGGAACTGGCCAGGATAGCATTCGAGACAAACCACGAGAGCAATAACCTCTATGCCGAGATCCTCTATCATACCATAGGGAAGGAAGTGTGCGGGTCCGGGGACTTCGCCCCGTCACTGAAGGCCGTGCAGGAATGCCTGAAGGGAATGGGCCTGGATCCCGCGGAAGTTTGCATACAGGACGGAAGCGGCCTTTCAAGACACAATCTGCTCTCCCCGTCCTTCATCTGCTCCTTCCTCTCGGCTATGGAAGGACGCCCGGAATTCGGGGCCTTCCTCCGGACTCTCCCGTCCCCGGGAAGCGAGGGGACAATGAAAAGCGTCATGCCCGGCTATGACAGGAGCATCACCTCCCGCATCCGGCTGAAAAGCGGGTCCATGAGCGGGGTGAAATGCTTCAGCGGATACATTTTCCCGGAAGGCGGAGGCGAGCCCGCCGTATTTTCAATAATGATAAACAATTCCCTGCTTTCCCAATACAGGATGCAGAGGATTACGGACCGGCTGCTGTACCTGCTGGCCTGCGGATACGGGGCACAGTGAGGGATACCTTCCTACGGGCTGCAGTCACTTGTCTTCCCGGAAGAGGGAACGGCACAAGGACGGTACGTCAGGGACCCTGACTATGCGGATGTTGTCAGGAAGATTGTTCAGCGCCCCGAAAGACGAGACATAGACAGTGCCGAAACCGAGCCTGGCGGCCTCCGCGATGCGCCTTTCCGTCTGCGACACCGGACGGATCTCCCCGCTCAGCCCCACCTCCCCGGCAAAGCAGGTCCCGGACGGGATCGCGAAATCGAAATTGGAGGACAGGACCGCGCACACAACGGCAAGGTCACAGGCCGTATCCGAAACACGCAGTCCTCCCGCCATGTTCAGGAACACATCCTTAACCCCGAGCCGGAAACCGGCCCTTTTCTCCAGCACGGCAAGAAGCATGTTCAGCCTCCTGACATCAAACCCTGTGGCGGAACGCTGCGGAGTCCCGTAGGCTGCCGAACTCACGAGGGACTGCACCTCTATCAGGAAAGAACGGCTCCCGTCGAGCATCGCACCAACGGCTATCCCGCTCAACCCCTGCCCGTGCATAGGGATAAGCATCTCGGACGGGTTGCTGACTTCCCTCAGCCCGGTGCCGGTCATCTCGAAGACCGCCATCTCGGACGTGGAGCCGAAACGGTTCTTTATACTCCGGAGAAGACGGTAGGCCCCGGTATTGTCACCCTCGAACTGCAGGACCACATCCACAATATGCTCCAGGACTTTCGGTCCGGCTATGCTGCCTTCCTTGGTGATATGCCCTATTAGGATTACAGGTATCCCCGTCTCCTTGGCCAGCCTCAGGAGCATGGAGGCGCATTCCTTTATCTGCGAGACCGACCCGGGGGATGACTCCATAGTCTGGGTATAGACAGTCTGTATCGAGTCCACTATCATGAGGTCCGGCATTACCTTCCTGGCGCCGGAGATGATGTTCTCCATCAGGGTCTCGCTGAATATCATGCATCCGTCCCCGTCTCCGCCGAGCCTCGAAGCCCTGAGCTTCACCTGCCTGGCACTTTCCTCGCCGGTCACATACAAGGTCTTCAGCCCCTTGCAGTGCAGGGGAATCTGCAGGGAAAGAGTAGACTTGCCTATCCCCGGTTCCCCTGCGATAAGCACCAGGGAACCCTCGACAATGCCCCCACCGAGGAGCCTGTCCATCTCACCGCTGTTCAGCGACCTCCGGCTTTCCTCCGAGGAGTCTATCTCCGCGAGGGCAAGCGGGCGGGAAGAGCCTCCCACCGAATAGCTTTCCTGTCGGAGAGTGGAAGAGCCGCGTACAGCGACCTTTTCCTCCACCATCGTATTCCATTCCCCGCAGGACGGGCAGCGTCCCATCCACTTGGGGCTCTCGTTCCCGCATGAGGAACAGAACCATATGGATTTTGTCTTCTGAGCCATATACTATTCCTAAAAAGTTCAAGAAACAGTTTGAAATTTATCGGTATGAATTCCCAAATATACGACTTAGAAACCGTTTTGTAATTCCCGGACAGGAAATTTATGCCTCCGGAGGAAGAAATTTCTGAAAAACACAAGGATACTCCCCGCCGGTTTTCATTTTATGAGTAAATTTGTAAGAATCTGTAAAAAATATCCCGTAAAGATGCTCATAACCATAATCATACTCGTTGTCTCGGCAGCTTTCTTCGTGTCCGGGAAATTCCGTTCCGACATCGTGGCCCTGTGCGCCCTGCTCAGTCTGCTGATATTCCATGTCCTGACTCCGGAAGAAGCCCTGGCAGGATTCTCCAACCAGGTAGTAATCATGATGATAGGCCTTTTCGTAGTAGGAGGGGCCATATTCAGGACAGGACTGGCCAAGATGATAAGCTCGAAAATCCTGAAGCTGGCGGGAAAAAGCGAATTGAGGCTGTTCCTGCTCGTTATGCTCGTGACCGGAGGCATAGGGGCGTTTGTCAGCAACACTGGCACCGTGGCACTGCTGCTGCCCATTGTAGTAAGCCTGGCCCACAACGCCGGGATGAGCCCGTCCCGGCTGCTGATGCCGCTTGCCTTCGCCAGCAGCATGGGAGGGATGATGACCCTCATAGGTACACCTCCTAACCTGATAATCCAGGACACCCTGACAGGTGCAGGGTACGGGGAACTGTCATTCTTCTCGTTCCTGCCGGTCGGCCTAATCTGCCTTGCCACCGGCATCCTCGTGCTGCTCCCTCTCTCCAGGATATTCCTTTCCGGAAAAGAGAAGAAAAAGGAAAAGGCATCGACCGGAAAATCCCTGAACGAGCTCGTCAACGAATATAGCCTTGCCGCCAACCTGTTCAGGGTCAGGGCTTCCGAACACTCGCGGATAGCCGGCAAGACTGTCCTTGAACTCGACCTGCGCCGAGGTTACGGGATAAACATCCTGGAGATAAGGCGCGGGGAGACCGCCCAGCACAGGTTTCTGAAGACAGTCACCCAGGAACTTGCATCGCCGGACACTGTAATAAGTCCGGGAGACGTGCTCTATATCAACGGCAGCGTGGAGGATGTCAAGCGGTTCGCCGACAGCTACCGCCTGGAGATTCTCGACGGGCACACTTCCGAAGTGGCTTCCGGGGCCGGCAAGACCCTTGCCTTCTATGACATCGGGATTGCCGAGATCCTGCTCATGCCATCTTCCGACATAATTAACAAGACCATAAAGGAAGCCGGCTTCCGGGACAAGTTCAACGTGAACGTGCTCGGTATCAGGAGAAAGAATGAATATATCCTCCATGAACTCGGGGACGCGAGGATGCACAGCGGGGATGTCCTCCTCGTCCAGGGTACATGGCCGGACATAGCAAGGCTGGGCAAGGATAACAGCGAATGGGTGGTGCTCGGACAGCCTCTCGAGGAAGCGGCCAAGGTCACCCTCGACTACAAGGCACCTGTAGCGGCCGTAATAATGATACTCATGGTCGCGATGATGGTATTCGACTTCATACCAGTTGCCCCGGTGACGGCGGTAATGATAGCCGGCATACTGATGGTCCTTACCGGCTGTTTCAGGAACGTGGAGGCGGCCTACAGGACCATCAACTGGGAGACCATCGTGCTTTTCGCCGCCATGCTGCCTATGTCCACCGCCCTTGAGAAGACAGGGGTCTCGGGCTATATCTCCGGAGCCCTCGTAAGCGGGCTTGGGGACTTCGGCCCCGTGGCCCTGCTCGCCGGAATCTATTTCACAGCCTCCCTGATGACAATGTTCATAAGCAACACCGTGACCGCCGTGCTCATGGCCCCAATCGCCCTGCAGAGCGCGGTCCAGGTCGGGGTAAGCCCGGTGCCCTTCCTGTTCGCAGTCACCGTAGCGGCAAGCATGTGCTTCGCCTCCCCGTTCTCCACGCCCCCTAACGCCCTGGTGATGCCGGCAGGCCAGTACACATTCATGGACTATGTCAAGGTGGGCCTTCCGCTGCAGGTCATAATGGGGATAGTCATGGTCATAGTGCTCCCTCTCCTGTTCCCTTTCTGACCTTGTCGAGCTCGAATACCTCCATGTCCGTTATGTCTCCATCCTTTATGCGGAAACGCAGGGCCGTGCGTACCAGATGGAACCCCTGGTAGCCGGCAGCACCGGGGTTCAGGACGAGCATGTTGCGCTTCCTGTCATTCACGACCTTGAGGATATGTGAATGTCCGCAAACAAAAAGGTCCGGCCTGTGCTCGTCGATGAGGGCCCGGGCCCTCGGGTCGTATCTGCCCGGATATCCGCCGATATGGGTCATGAGGACTTTCATCCCGTCACAGAAGAAGAGCTGGTACAGGGGATAGTCGAGCCTTATGTCGTATCCGTCACAGTTTCCGGAGACTCCTTTCAGGGGCCTGAAGGACGATATTGCCTCGGCGACGGCGAGGCTGCCGAAGTCTCCGGCATGCCATATCTCGTCAACCGGAGAGAAAAACTCCCTGAAAGGCTCGTCAAAGACACCGTGGGTGTCGGAAAGCAATCCTATATACATGGTCTTAACTGTTGCAAGGGAGGCGAAGTTAGGAAGCATTTCAAGATTTTTCAAGAAAGATGCGCAAAACATCTTATCTTTGCACCTGTCCAGAAATACGGGATATGGAACTTTTCTATTCGGAAGACATACATGGGAGCTTCCTGAAGCTCGGCGAAGAAGAGTCGCGTCACTGCATCAAGGTGCTCAGGCACAGGGAGGGGGACGAGATTTCCGTGATAGACGGAAAAGGCAGCCTCTACCGGTGCAGGATAGTGTCGGGCCTGGACAGGGTGACCGAGGCCGAGATACTGGACACCACTGGACATTGGGGAGCGCATCCCTACCGGCTGGAAATGGCGGTATGCCCGACCAAGAACATGGACAGGTACGAATGGTTTGCGGAAAAAGCCTGCGAGATAGGGGTGGACTCCATAGTCCCAGTGATAGGGGACCATTCGGAGAGGAAGGTGCTCAAGGCGGACAGGCTCAGGAAAATCCTGCTTTCCGCCACGAAACAGTCCCTGAAAGCGGAGATACCGGAAGTTGGCGAGACCGTCCCTGTACGCGGGTACATCACAGGCCTCTCCGGACAGGAAGGGACATTGAAACTTATAGCCTGCTGTTTCGAAGATGGCAGCAGGCCGAGGATATCCATAAAGGAAGCATTGTCCGGCATTCCGCAAGGCTGCGGAAAGATATCAGTCCTGATAGGGCCGGAAGGGGATTTTTCCAGGGAAGAAGTGGCCCTCGCTATAAGCTGCGGCTTCATCCCGGTTCACCTCGGCCCGTCCAGGCTCAGGACAGAGACCGCGGCCCTGGCTGCGGTCGCGGCGGTATATTCCCGCTTCTCGATGTAGCTGCGGCCGTTGGCCCGATTACTTCCTTATTATTTCTATGGTCGCGTCCAGGCCTACCTTGATGATGGAAGATGACTTCCCAGTCGCCCCTTTCTCGAGTTCAGGCTCGACGATGTAGTCCACTCCTTCCCTTATGGCGCGGGATATCTCCGAGAAGTTCCCCGGAGCCGGCTCCCCGGATATATTCGCAGAAGTCGACACCACCGGCCTGCCGAAACGCTTCACGAGATTCCGGCAGAAATCCATGTCAGGAATCCTTATCCCCACCGAACCGTCCTCCGCGACAGTATTGTAGGCCAGCAGGTGATGGCTTTTCCGGACCTCCTCCCCTTCCGCAGGCCTGGGCATGGCCACGGCTCCGGGATAGATTATTGTCATGGGCCGGTCGTTGACCTCCACAAGCTGCACGGCCATCTCCGGTATTTCCCTTATATACCTGGCCACCATGTCGAGATCGCTTGCGAGAAGTACGAGAGACTTGCTGTCGGAGCGTCTTTTCAGGGCATAGACCTTGGCTACAGCATCAGGGTCTGTCGCGTCACATCCTATTCCCCACACCGTATCGGTCGGGTAGAGCAGCAGGCCGCCGGAACGCAGGACGGCCAGGGCCTTTCCGTAGATTTCATTAATTTCCATATCCTTATAACTGACGGTTATATGTTTCCCTCTTTTTCCTGTCCAGGGTCATCCTCCCGGCATATACCGAACTCCGATATCACCGGATAATGGTCCGACAGCCTTATCTTCGGAGAGGTATGGGTCAGTGCCCTGAATTCCTTCGGGATGAAGATATAATCTATCCTGAGGGCAGGCCAGAGGACCGAATATGTGGCACCGAACCCCTTGCCGGCTTCCCGGAATGTATCCCGGTGCCCCCGGATGAGCCTCTGGTAAGTGTAGGACATAGGGTTGTCGTTGAAGTCCCCGCACAGTATGGTTTCGGACGGGCAGCCGGAGATATGCTCCAGGACCTTGTCCACCTGCCGCGGACGGAGGGAGAGCGAATGCCTCATCTTCCGCTCCGTCTCCTTCAATATCCCGTCTTTCCTGTCCATCAGGCCCTTGACTATCCCTGCAAAGGAGATATTGTAACTCTCGAAATGGCAGTTGTACAGGCGGAATTCCCTGCCATAGGCGCTTATGTCCGTGAACAGCGCAAGGTTGGAGCTGTGCTCGAACTTTACCACACCCTGTCCGAGTATGGGGAACCTGCTCAATATCACGTTGCCGAAGCATCCGGACCTGCCGGTATAGACATAGAAGTCGAAATCATAGTCCTTGAACTTTGAAGCGAGCCTCGAGCGTAGTGTCCCGACGTCGTCGACATAATATTCCTGGAGACAGATTATGTCGGCGTCAGCCTTCTTCAGGAAAGAATATACGGAGTCCTCGCATTCCCGCCTCCGCGCCTTGCCGTCCCCGCCCTTCATGGCCGCGAACCGTCCGACGTTGTATGAGACTATACGTACCGTACCGCACCCCTCCCCTGGGGAGTCAACCTCGCCGCCGGTCCTGAAATACCTCCCGGCAAAGAACAGGGTCGGGAGCAGGGCTATCAGCGGGATGATGAAGGCACGTGAACGGCGGACAAGCGCCCAGAGCAGCAGGAAGAGGTTCAGCATGGCCAGCGGGAAGAAGAAGAGCCCCGGAAGCATCATATACCACGCCTTGGCAGGATTCACGAACGCCGACACATACGACAGGACCAGAAGAGCTGCCGCGATAAGCATAAGGAACCTGTTGGTTATGCCTCCTATAATACTTCTGCTCATGACGAACTCCTGTTTGCCGGCGCATCCTGGACAATCATCCCGGACATGCCTGGACTAATACAGCCTGCCTCTCTTTTTCCAGTACAGGATCAGCAGCCAGCCGAAAAGCAGGCCTCCGAGGTGAGCGAAATGCGCTATGCCGCCGCCGATGCTGAATACCCCCGTCACCAGTTCTATCACCGCGAAGATTATCACGAACCATTTGGCTTTCAGTGACACAGGCGGGAACAGGAGGGTGAGCACCGAATCCGGGTAAAGCATTGCATACCCCATCAGGACGCCGTAGATTGCACCCGAGGCACCCACCGTAGGCGTCAGCTTGAGGGCCTGGTAGGCCGCCATGGCCTGCTGCGAGTTGTCGGCGATCTGTGAAATGTAGGCCTGCGCCTGGATGAACTGTACACCCGTGTGCATCAGGGCCGCCCCGAGACCCGTCACGAAATAGAATACCAGGAACTTCCTCGTCCCCCAGGTACGTTCGAGCACGGTCCCGAAAATGAAGAGGGTGTACATGTTGAAGAACAGGTGCCAGAAGCCTCCGTGCATGAACATGTGTGTTATCGGCTGCCATATCCTGAAGAAAGGCGATGTCGGGTAGAACAGGGCGAAAGTCTTTATCATGAACTGCTCGTTCAGGGCAGTGAATATCATCATGAAGACATTTATTATGATGATATTCCTGACTGCAGGCGGAATCGAGCCGAGAAAGCCCCTTCCGCCTCCGTATCTTCCGTCATATGAATAATATCCCATTTTATTCCTATCTTAAATCTTTGTTTCACAAAACGTTTTCCGGAATCCCGCCGGCCTCCGGCAATCCGCGGACGGCTTCTATCCGAACATTTTCGCTATTTCATCTTCCGTCAGCACCGAGACAATCCTGTGCCCTGACTCCGTGAATTCCGTGTTCGTACAGGCGAAAAGGTCATCTATCAGCCTCTGGGCCTCTACCTGGGTCCTGACGGGGTTTGAATTCACCGAACCGAGCCATGCGAGGCGGCCTGCAAGTGAGGATAGCATGCCTTCCGACGCGGAAAGATGGTCGTCGGACAAAGCCATTATAAGTTCAGGGAGCATCTTTTCCACGTCTTCCGGGGCTGTGGAGAAGCCTTGAGGCACCCCGTTGACGGTAACTGCACCGTTGTCGGCAGGTTCAATGTCGAAGCCGAGAGTCTCCAGGACATGCCTGTACTCTGAAAAAAGGTACATTTCCGCGACACCTATCCGGACTGTGACCGGGAAAAGGGACTCCTGGGTGACCTTACCGTCCTTCGCCAGCGATTTCATGTTGGCTTCATACAGTATCCTTTCCCTCGCCCTGCGGATATTCACTATCATTACCCCGGACTTGACCGGTGTAAGGATGTATTTCCCTTTAAGGACCATGGTCTGGGTTGACGGCAGGGTCTTGTCCTCGAAGAGTTTACCGTAGTCCTCCCGCCTGTCCACCGCAAAGCTGCCCCGCGCCCTGAAGTCTCCGCCCGGGTCCACCGGAGCCTGCTCCACCGGATGTTCCGGGCCAGCCTGTACCGGGTCTTCCGTCCCCGGATAACCGAGGGTATTGGAATACGGGGAGGTCTCGGACGGGAAACCGTCGTGCTCGAACGGGTTGTATCCGGGATTGAAGTCAACGCCGGGATCTGCCACGGGGTGTGTCTCCCGGTATTTCCGGCTCAGGACAGGTATTTCCGGGGCCCCTTCCCTGTCGAAGTCTATGGCGTCGCCGAAAGAGCTTTTGCCCAAGGCTTCCTTGATGCACGCATAAAGGGTCTGGAATATGACATTGTCTTCCTCGAACTTGACTTCAGTCTTTGTCGGGCTGATATTCACATCCATCGTGTGCGGGTCCACTTCGAGGTAGATGAAATATGCCGGGGAGACACCCTCCTGAAGAAGATTGCCGTATGCGTTCATCACGGCCTTGTGCAGGTACGGGCTGCGGAAATAGCGTCCGTTGACGAAGAAATACTGGTTTCCCTGGTTTTTCCGGGCGGCATCGGGACGTCCGGCATATCCGGAGATATTGACTACGGAAGTCTCGGTGAATATGTCGACCACGGAGTTCACGACGGGGCTCCCCAAGAGGTCCTGTATCCTGAACTTCAGCGAGTTGGCCTTTTTCAGGACATAGACTTCACGGCCGTTTGATGTCAGTGTCAGGTTCAGGTATGGTCTCGTGAGGGCGATACGCAGGAACTCGGTAACGATGTGCTTCATCTCGACATTGTCCGACTTGATGAATTTCCTGCGGGCCGGGACATTGTAGAAAAGGTTCCTTACGGCGAAGTTCGCCCCTCTCGGGGTTGAGACCTCGCGTGTGGACAGGTGACGTGAGTCCGAGAAAACCACCTCGCACCCGAGCTCGTCCTCCTCCCTGCGGGTCTTCAGGGTCACTTCAGCGACGGCGGCTATGGAGGCCAGGGCTTCCCCGCGGAACCCGAACGTCTGTATGGCGGACAGGTCTTCCACGGAGGCAATCTTGGATGTCGCGTGGCGTTCGAAGCAGAGGACTGCCTCGTCAGGAGACATGCCGCAGCCGTTGTCCATGACTTGTATCAGGGTGCGCCCGGCATCCTGGACAGCTACAGTGACAGTGTCGGCCCCGGCATCCACGGCGTTCTCCATCAGCTCCTTCACGACGGAAGCCGGCCGCTGGACGACTTCTCCGGCGGCTATCATGTTCGCTATATTGCTCGGAAGGATCCTTATATCCATCTCTTTTCCTTAAAACAGTAATCCACAAGGAATTCCAGGGCCTGACTCCCGACAGCGGAGCCGAAGGTCCATGTCATCCCCTGACAGGCAGGTGCTACCACAGGAGAGTGTAGTACTTGGTGATGAGCACAAGTATTATGAAAAACAGGACAAGGCCGACAAGTCCTATTATTGCCTGGGTCTTGCCGGATCTCTTGGTCTTCTGATAGTTCCCGTTCCTGAAACTTCCGTTTATATACGTCCCCGGCACGTAGGGCTCCTTGTCACGGCTTCCGTCCACGTGGCCGAACTTCTGTTTCAGGGCTTCTTTCTCCGGGTCATAATACCGTGGCCTGTAGTTGAACACCCTGTGTTCCTGGGTTCCGAAAAAACCAAAACTGAATCGCATACCTCATAGTCTTTAGGAAGGTTTCCCGGAATCCGGCCTGTATATCTTTCCCTCGCAACAGTTTCCGGAATACCTCCACATCAATCTACAAATATAAAAAGAAGCCGGATGCAGAGCAAATTTATTTGTCCTGCGGACGGCTTGCTCCCGGCTTCTGCGATATTTGTACGCTTCGCCCACATATACTGGGGCGCCTCGCCGGCGCCTCGGCAATGCAAGTTTACTTGCATTGCTCTCGGCTTCTGCGTATATTTACCGATAAACAGGAAAACAGACATATTGGGGATATGGATATCAGGATAGGAAACGGATATGATGTCCACGCGCTGGCTGAAGGCCTGGCGCTGTGGCTCGGCGGAATCAGGATAGAAAGCACTACCGGATGCGTGGCACATTCCGACGGAGATGTGGCAATTCACGCCCTGTGCGACGCACTGCTCGGCGCACTTGCCCTGGGGGACATAGGCCGGCACTTTCCGGACACCTCGGACGAGTTCAGGGGAATCGACAGCAAGATACTGCTGTCCAGGACAATGGACATGGTGACAAAAGAGGGGTACAGGGTCGGGAATGCAGACATAACCATAGCCCTTCAGCGCCCGAAGCTCTCCCCTTACATCCAGCAGATGAGGGAAACCATGGCACGTCTCATGGGCGTACCATCCGGAGCCGTATCAGTAAAAGCCACCACTACCGAACATCTCGGCTTCGTCGGCCGCGGCGAAGGATGCGAGGCATTCGCCTCTGTGCTGCTGATACCTCTTTCAAGTAATTAACCTGTCACTTGAGGGCATCGCCCGGGAATGGCGGACAAAGGTAACCGGACAACATTCCGGCCGGATATCCATGCTTGAAGTCCTACGGGACAGGACGGAAGGAGGAACGGCCTGGGGATCCAGTATTTTTTGAAAATAAGTTGCCATAATTGTTGCATTTTCAAAAAACCTTTGTACCTTTGCAGTCCCAAAATGAAAGTAGGGAACATTGAGATATGGTGTAATGGTAGCACTACAGATTCTGGCTCTGTCAGTGAGGGTTCGAGTCCTTCTATCTCAACTACATTAAAGCTGTCAAAGCTATGGCGGGTTAGCTCAGCTGGTTAGAGCGCATGATTCATAATCATGAGGTCCGCAGTTCAATCCTGCGACCCGCTACAAGAAAACGACACTGCAGATTCTTCTGCGGTGTTTTTTGTTGCCTGCAAGGACGAAGTCCGTCCGTATATAGGGACTGTCGTTAAATTCCGTCATTATGAGTCAATCGGCAGACTGTCCCTGTAATTTTTCCGATCGAACTCATCTTTTTATATTTTCGGCTCCGTTTCGGAGCCCCTTTTTCCATTTTTGGACTTAACTGGAGCCAATACTCCAGTGAAAGGGCCATTTCTCACTCACCTCGAACATCAGGC
>JADIMQ010000131.1 GCA_017694655.1 Candidatus Cryptobacteroides merdigallinarum | reverse complement strand
AGGGGGTGCAGGGGGATATGGTTCGTCTCTCTCTCATTTACAGCATCTGCCCTCCTATGAACTCCCTCATTATCGAGGTCGGAGGGATAGCAGCGATCTCGTTCGGTGACAGCGCGACTATGTAATCCAGGAACTTCAGCAGCCTTATGGCCTCGGTGTAGGCGGGGGAGTGCGGGGCTATCCTGCGCAGCAGCGGTTCCGCATAGTATTTCAGCAACGGCAGCTCGAAGATGAGGGCCGAGTTGAACGCGGCGTCGGCATTCTCCTGGAACGGGAAGATGTTCCTGTTCTCTCCGCGCCGTACACTGTGCCATCTCATGATGGTTTCTTCCGGAGTGACGCCCCGGACACGGTTGTCCCTTACCATGCGCCGCAGCAGCCGGTTGTCGGAGGTGGAGATGTTGTTGTTCTCATCCAGGGAAAGGGAGGTGAGGGCCGATGCGTAGACCCTGAATATCCTGGAATTGTCCACGGCTGATGTCATCTCCGGGTTGAGTGCATGGATACCTTCCATTATAAGGATGTCGTTCTCGTCAAGGTGCATCGTCTCTCCGGTGAAACTTCTTCTGCCCTGCCTGAAGTCGAAATGCGGGATTTCGATTGTCTTTCCTGAAATGAGGTCGTTCAGCTGGCTGTTCAGCAGGTCCAGGTCCATAGCATGCAGGGCCTCGAAGTCGTATTCCCCGTTCTCGTCCCTCGGCGTGTGCTCCCTGTCTACGAAATAGTTGTCCAGTTCGATTACCTTTGGGTTCATCCCCAGGACCTTGCACTGGATGGCAAGCCTCTTCGAGGTGGATGTCTTCCCGCTGCTGGACGGGCCGGCTATCATTATTATCCTGGCCTTGTCCCGCTTTTCGTAGATCTTGTCGGCGATGTCGGCATATTTCCTCTCGTGCAGGGCTTCCGCGATGTTTATCAGCTTTATGGCTCCACCGTCGGATATGGCCTTGTTGAGGGTGCCCACACTCTTGGCCCCCAGTATTTCGCACCACCTGGCATACTCCTGCAGGGTGGCCGCGAGCTTCGACTGCCTCTTCAGGGGAGTCACTTTGCTGATGCGCCCCTCCTCCGGGAACTGCAGGCAGAAGCCGCTGTTGAACCCTACGATGTCGAAAATCTTCAGGTACCCGGTAGACGGGACCAGCGGGCCGTAGAACGTGTCCACATCCCCTCCGAGAAAATATACGCTGTAGGTGAACTTGCCGAGCGACTCCAGGAGGCCGGCCTTGGCCGTCTGCCCGTTTTCAGTGAACAGCTTGCAGGCTTCCTGGGCCGTCATCTTCACTTTCCTGAAATGAAGGTCGGCATTGACTATCTCCTGCATCCTCTCCTTTATCTTCTCAAGCTCCACGTCGGTGAGGAAATGGACGGGCATGATACCGTCGTCCCCGGCCTTCTTCTCCCGTATCTCGCAGTACAGCCCGCTCGGGAGGGAGTATTCTATGAACAGTGTCTTGTCCGGGTACAGGTCCCTTACGGCGTGCTGCAGCACGAAACACAGTGACCTGACATACGTCCTGCGGCCGTCGGGGTGGTTGTAGCCTATGAACCTTATCTTGTGCGGCATCATTACCGGGAACTCCAGCTCCTTCAGGGTATGGTCCACAAGGGCGGCAAGGACCGGCAGCTCAGTCCCGGTCTTCTCGTCCGTGACAGTCCTGCAAAGGACCGTGGACAGCTCCTGCAGGTGGGTCCCTATCCCTACCTTGTGGAAAGCCTTGTCGTTTTCGCAATAAATCCTTGTCTCTTCCATTTTTTTCTGCAACTGTTTTGAAACCTTTGTGTGCCGCCGGGCTGTCCGGCTGTGTGCGGCGGTCCGGAAGCCCCGGCCCTGGCTGTCTACCTGGAGCCTTCCGCAAGGACCTCCGCAAGGAATGGTCCCGTTACCGAGCCGGGGTCTTTTGCAAGTTCTTCCGGCGTGCCCCGGGCCACAATCCTTCCTCCAGCCTGCCCTCCTTCCGGGCCGAGGTCGAAGACCATGTCCGCGGACTTCAGGACATCGAGGTTGTGCTCTATCACGATGACCGTGTTGCCCTGTCCGACGAGCTGCTGCAGCACGTCCAGCAGCACTTTTATGTCTTCGAAATGCAGGCCTGTCGTGGGCTCGTCGAGGATGTACAGCGTGTTCCCGGTGCCTCTCCTGCCAAGCTCCGCGGCCAGCTTCATCCTCTGGCTCTCTCCGCCGGAGAGTGTCACTGCCGACTGCCCGAGCCTGATGTAGCCGAGCCCTACGTCCACGAGGGCCTTCAGCTTCTGCGCAATGGACGGTATGTTGCTGAAGAACCCGTAGGCCTCGCTTATGGACATCTCGAGCACGTCGTTGATGTTCTTGTCCTTGTATTTCACGGCGAGGGTGTCTTCCTTGTACCTTCTCCCGCGGCATTCCTTGCAGACTACATTCACTGACGGCAGGAAATTCATCTCTATGACCTTGATGCCGGCACCTTTGCATTCTTCGCAGCGTCCGCCGGGGACATTGAAGGAAAATCTTCCTGCCTTGAAGCCGCGCACCTTGGCGTCCGGCGTGGACTCGAAGAGCTGGCGTATGTCGTTGAACACGCCCGTGAATGTGGCCGGGTTGCTGCGCGGGGTCCGTCCTATCGGGCTCTGGTCTATCTCAATCAGCTTGTCGATGTTCTCTATCCCGGTGATTGCCTTGCACGGGAGGGCCTGCAACCTTGCATTGTAGAACTTGTTCTTCAGGATTGGCATCAGGGTCTCGTTGATGAGGGAGGATTTCCCGCTCCCGCTGACCCCGGATATGCCTATCAGCATACCGAGAGGGAAGTCCACGTCTACGTCCTTGAGATTGTTGCCGCAGGCTCCGCGGATGCCGATGAAGCTGCCGTTGCCGGTGCGCCTGGCTGCCGGGACCGGGATGGAGTTCCTTCCAGTCAGGTAGTCGAGGGTCACCGATTCCCCGGTGATTACATGCTCCATGGTCTCCTTGTCCGGGACCTTCCCTCCCAGGATGTAGCTTACCGGGGCGTTCAGGCATATATGCCCGCCTTTTTCTCCGGCTCCAGGCCCTACGTCGACAAGCCAGTCGGCCGAGGTCATGGTCTCCGCGTCATGCTCCACCACCATCACGGAATTGCCCTCGTCACGGAGCTTCTTCAGGGAGGATATCAGCTTGCGGTTGTCCCTCTGGTGCAGCCCGATGCTCGGCTCGTCGAGGATGTACAGCACGTTCACGAGCTTGGAGCCTATCTGGGTCGCAAGCCTTATCCTCTGGCTCTCTCCTCCGGAAAGCGAGGACGTGGCCCGGTCCAGGGAC
>JADIMQ010000130.1 GCA_017694655.1 Candidatus Cryptobacteroides merdigallinarum | reverse complement strand
CTGTCCAATACAGAAATCGATGGGAAGGCATAGGTTCCAGACGGGAGGGTAAACTCATCACGCGGCAGAACATCGCCTTCGAGCAGGCTGTCGATGTCATAAATATAGACTGTCTCCGGATCTACCGAGGCTTGTATTGAATTGGGGGAGCATAACGCTGTCCTAAGGAGATTAGGCGTCTCACCTGGGCCACGACCCCTTCTGAGAAAACCCTGAATACGTCTTCCTGATAAATCATATATCAAAATCATCGGACTACCTTCGGGCTCGCTAACAACAAGGAGCGAATCTGCCGCAAAAACGACCCCCATAGGGTTGACAAGAGGCGCGATAACCGTATCCCGGCAATCAAGACCGACCCTATCTGAGAACTGAGAGAGCACATCTGTTCCGGACGGTGTAATATTTTTACAACACGCACAAAAAAAAGCTAAAACGATATATAAAGGTAATTGTTTCATATTTATTTTATTTGAAGGCGGAGGAAATTCACTCCGCCTTTTTGGCTCGTTGTTATTAATTCATATAAAACGTACCTGATATAATAACGCCATTAATTGTTACTTCACCTGAAAAGCATTTATTTTGCCCACCGCAGCAGCCTAAATATTTGCATACATATTGCATTAAGCCCTCTGTTGGTTCACTTTGAGTCAAGGCTTCGATATTAGCCTCGAAAATCGGGTCTGCCTGCCTGTTTGCATGGATGGCTACCGCCGCTGCTGCCGCAAGGACTACCGTTGCCGCCGCCTTCCAGCCACGAGGAATCCGTGATGTACTTGCCGTTCATCAGCTCGAGGTTCTGGGGTACCGTTATCTCCGACTTCATCATCCTCGTGGCCAGCCTCCTTACACGAGCCTCACCGCAGCCGCACAGAAGCGCCGCCGTAACAATTACAGGTAGAAATACCGAGAGGAACCTTTTCATCGGGCTATTGGTTTCTGGTTATGGTTATCAGTCAGTATGGCTAAAGGTAGGGATTACTCTCAACTTTTCCAAATCTTCACCGTCCGGAAGTTCGTAGCGGTACAGCCGTCCCGACTGAAAGAAATGGGCGTCATCAGCATCGGTCTATATTCCTGAACTTATCTCAAATCGAACCCGTCAGGGAGGGCATAGCGCCACATCCTGTCGGTAATCTGGTCAAGCACATAAAGCCATCCGCCCTCGAAATCGAAGTCGAAGCCGGTGCAATGCTCGTCGAGCCGTATGTCAGCAAGGGGATTGCCTTCGTAGTCGAAGCAGAATATATGCGGCTCACCGTATTTTCCGTAGTAGTTCTCCATTGATGTTTCGCGGCAGTACAGCACGGCAAAGAAGTCGTCGTACAGGCAGATTTCGGAAAAAGTGCTCGTCCTGTCGTGTATCGACAGCTCCTGCATATCGTCGATATCCGACAGCCTGCGCCCGATGTTCACCGACTTTCTGAAGTTGCCGTCAAGTGTGTAGAGGTTGATGTTGTCAAGATATATCGGCGTCTCGATTATCAGGTTCCTGTCCCGCTTATACGAAAGGCCTGCAGAAAGCAGGTTAAAATCCACCCCGGGGTCGACATGCGCGGAATTAAGCTCCTCCAGCCACGAGGGAACGGATGTCTCGTCTCCCTTCATGAAGACACGGTTGATTTTCGTAGAATTGTCCCCGAAAACCCGGCAGTAATATGTCGAATCTTCCACATACACCAGCCCGAACGAAGGATACGGGAATCCCGTGCCTATAGTCTCGATTTCGGCCTGTCCCGTCTTCAACGATTCCGAGAAATTCATCCTGTACATCTCACTCTTGTTCATATCCGACAGATAGCAGTATGTATTTCCGTCTTCTTCGTAGAACTCCACCTGGGACAGCCAGGGAACTGACAGGAACTCTCCCGGGCCGTTACCTTTCCTTATTAGGGACGTGACTTCGGAGAGGTCGTCCAGCGAGAAGACCTTCCATGCCGGGTCGCCGCTCGTCCCGACTACCAGCAGGGAATCCATAATCTTGAGCGAAAGGACTCCGAGAACGCCGGCATCCACCTCCTCCGCACCCGTAAGGGAATATTCTTCCGGGAATGCCTTGACGTATACCACATTGTCCGTAAATGCCATGTAGTTGCCCCGTTCCGAGCAGGAAGCGAGGGCAAGAGCAAGCGCAAGGAACGAAAAAGTCTTGGAAAGGGAATGTCTCATAAGCTGAAAGGCTATAGGTATCAATAAAAAGTGTTATAACAAACTTCCGAGGTCGTAGCGGACCACCCTGCCGGAAGTCTTGTCGAATCCGTACAGGTACCCGGAACGGCTGTCGCAGGCTATGTTGTCTATATCTTCTTCAAGCACGATGTCGTAGAGGAAGTCTCCGTCCCAGTTGAATATATGGATAGATGTGGGACTGCCGCCCTGCATCATCTCTCCGAGGGAAAGGCCCTTGTATGCGGCAAAAATGTATCCCGAAGCCGAGGTGGCGCCGACATAGTGGTTCATCGTATCCATACCGATGACACTATTTGCAGCAGACTCCCAATTCCTGTAAGACTTGTCGACGGCAACAGAATGTATCCGGCCGGTTTCGCCGTCTATCAGATTAATCTGGGGGAAGAACATCATGACTTCACATATGTCCGAAGTCTGCGCCCTGCTTACGAGAATGCTGCTGAGATATGTCACATAGCGCTCTCCCCTAAGGCTCCCGTAGGGATAAATCGTCCTGACCGTCGAGCCTGTCCCGTCTTTAAGGCCGAAGGCAACCTCGTCCCCCTCATATTGCATGACAAACTGGCCGGATCCGGGCAACGGCATCCAATCAAGGACAGAGGCCTCCGGAAGGTCGAAGGTCTCGGCAAGCGCCAAATTACCTGACCTCAGCGTCTCCTCGACATCCACAAGATACGCCTGCCCGAGCGCATTGTCGTTAAGAGCCAGATATCTCTCCTCCGTATTGCTCCTCGACACATGCGGAGAGACCATTTCTCCCGGACCCCGTCCGTTGCGCACGAAGGCACCCAAGCAGTCGAGGGTGTTCAGAGAATACGCCCTGAAATGATACGGGCTTTCCTCGCTCGCCGGAACCTGGAACACGATTATCGAGTCGCTGACAACCTGCACGGCAAAGCAGTTGAGAACCTCCGCGAAACGGCCTTCCACCGAGGCGTCGGGGCTCAGGGACAAAGTCTTCCCGGGCTGCACGAGCTTAACCGCCCCGCCGTCCACTACGCCAGAACGGTTGCACGAGACGGCAATAAGGGATAAGACTACCGTTGCGAAGATAAAGGCTGTCTTTCTCATCGGCTATCTGGTTATGGTTATCAGTCGAGTTATATAAAGGTCGGGATTTTTCTCCTATTCTCCAAATTTGGCCGAATTTAGGGAATATACTCACCAAATTTAGCCAAATTTGGTGAATACGGACAACCGTAACCCGGAGGAAAGGCAGCTTCCGGCATTGTAATTTCCTTAAAAAATAACTTTGTAAGAAACGAAACGCATAACCATGAAAAAGGAATCTGTCCTGGCTGCCACCGCGGCTGCATTCATGTCCCTCGCATGCCTGTTTTCCGGATGCGGAAGGCAGGATAAGACGGCTTCTGAGACTGTAAGCATCCCATTCGACAGGGCGGAGAGGCTGTCCTACGGAAGCCTGCCCGAAGACTTCTTGGGCGGGCTCGATTATGTGACGCTCCGCCCCGAAGGGCAGGACTATCTGTTCGCCGAGGCGGACAAGGTCATATACCGGAACGGGCAGCTCTACATAATGGACTGGATAAGCAGGAAGATAGTTTCCTTCAAGGAGGACGGGCAGCCGGGAACAGTACTGCACAAGCGGGGACGCGGCCCGGGAGAATATCTACAGATAAGCGACTTCGACGTCGATAAGGACGGCAGCATCTACATCCTGGACGGGCAGAGGGACATGCTTCTAAGATATTCGGCCGACTGCACGTTCGAGAAGTCGTGGGAGCTTCCGTTCCAGGCCAGCTTCATAAGCTGCCGCGAAGACGGACATCTTTACTTCGGGCTGTCGCCCTGGGACGACTCAGAATACGGACACAACAAAGTCCTCGTCACTGACCGCTCGCTCGGGGCTGTCTCCGCGTTCATCGGATATGACGGGCTTGACGACCCGGATTTTACCTTTCCCGCATCGGGCTTCGTGGAATCAGCATCGGGAAGCGTCTACCACCAGCCGATATGCGACGACGTCTACCTGATAGGCTGCAACGGGGTGGATTCTGTCTACCATTTCGATTTCGGGACCAGGGCAGTTCCCGACGAGGTGCGGCAGGACATCGAAGGGCATCTTGACGAGCTCGACGGCTACGAGACCCTTGTCAAGTGGGTGAACGTCTACGGAAGGTTCATCGTAGGCAGCGTCCGCAGTAGAGACAGCTACGACGACTTCATCTTCGAC
>JADIMQ010000129.1 GCA_017694655.1 Candidatus Cryptobacteroides merdigallinarum | reverse complement strand
TTACAGTTCCGTGTGAAAGAGAACGACAATGATACCGGCTGGGTTGAACGTATTAATAATGTAGGGTCGGATGGGACGGATATTCTTGTGAAGGCAATGGTTAATATCATGCTCATCAATGTGTTTAAGAAAAAGGCTGCCAAAAAAAGTGGTGATTTTATCGTACACTGCATGATGGATGAGATAGGTCGCTTGCATCCTAACAATATAAAAGGCATTCTACAGTTTGCCAATTCACGCAATATCTATCTTATCAACAGTTCACCTACATCGTATAATCCATACGACTACCGCTATACATACCTGTTAAGTAAGCATGGAGTAAGGACAAGAGTAGAGAAATTGTTGAAACGAATAAATTAATCAGATAATATGGCAGTAAGTGCGTCTATACAGGCATTGCTAGCCGGCAAACAGGTTGCCGGGTCGAAGCTGGACAGTAAGTTGCTTGATGAGCTGTTGGCAGAAGGTCTGCTATTGGTTGTATCACGTGGCTCAAGAAAATCATATCGTGCACGTAATATTGAGGCTCTGAAAAGATTTCTTATAGATAAGGATGAGGTGTACCGTATTCTCGAAGCAAATGCTTCAGATTCCCGGGCCTCAATGGCAACGGAAACAGGGAACTCCAAGCTTGTTATGGTTCGTTCCTGCCCTGGGTTCCCTGTGAACAGTTATGAACCTATTGAGTGTTTTCTAGACAGAAAACCATTGGTAGTAAGTCCACAGGAAGGGTGTTTTCTCTTTGTCTCAAACTGGGAGAAGTTTATAATTCCAGAAGATGTAGTCGTGATTGGTATAGAGAATATGGAAAATTTCAGGATGATCCGCAGGCAGCGCAGATTCTTTGAGGAGTATCTTCATACTCATGGACTTTCAGACAAAGTGCTTTTTGTATCCCGGTATCCTCAGTCGACCGACCTTAGAAGATGGCTGTGCACTGTTTCCAACCATTATCTTCATTTCGGAGACTTTGATCTGGCAGGAATCAGCATATTTCTCTTTGAGTTTCGGCAATATTTAGGCAAAGAGCGTTCTTCCTACTTAATCCCGGCTGATATTGAATCCCGCTTGAGGTCTGGTTCTCGGCAAAGATATGATGAACAGTGTAATCGTTTTAAAGATATCAAGTCAGATATACTTGAATTACAACAGTTGATAGATTTAATTCATTATGAGCGAAAAGCTTATGACCAAGAGGGTTACATATGTTGTAATCCGTAGAGACGGATAAGAATTAACAGTTATAAAGAGGGTGATGCCTGAATGAAAGGACCGTGTCAGCTCACGGAGGGGGATATACGGTTGTGCGCCGCAGCGGGCACGGCGGTCAGAACGGATAACCCACACCGAAATGGATGGCGAACCCGTCCCTTTTCAGCCATTCCCCGGGACGGAGCCACCTGTCCCCCTTCCCGCGTGCCGGGTCGTGCAGCCTCATCCCCATGTCGAGCCTCAGCAGGAGGAAATTGAGGTCCAGACGGATGCCGACACCCCAGTTTGCGGCTATGCTCTGGGCGAAATTGCGCATCATCAGCTTCGAGTCCAGACTGTTTTCACCCCCGGTATCGCGCAGCGTCCACACGTTCCCTGCATCGAGGAAGACAGTCCCGTCCACCTTCCAGAACATCTTGAAGCGGTATTCGACATTGGCCTCCAGCTTCATGCCACCGGTCTGGTTGGCGATGATGAAAGTCGTGTCCATCGGGGAAAGCCCGGGTCCGACTGCCCTGGCCTGCCATCCACGCAGGCTGCTCGCGCCTCCGGCATAGAAATGCTTCTCGAACGGGAGGGCAGTGGAATTGCCGTAGGCATAGCCCGCCCCCACCAGAAACCTCGTGGCAAGTGCCTGGCCGTCCTTGCGGCCGAACCTCCAGGTCCTGCCCACGGAGAGCTCCCCCCTGACATACTGGGAGAACGGGGTGTTCCAGATAATCCCCGCCCCGCCTGAATCCTTCTTCATCAAAGGCTTGAAGGCACTGAGGATGTTGCCGGCTATATCGGCCTGGAAGCGGACATAGAAGAACGGGGTCCGCGGCACGACGTCGGCGTTGGTGGTAAAGTAGAATGTAGCCCCGGACCCAAGGTCGAAGTGGTCCTGGTAGGCATTCCTCATGAACGGGTCCCGGGAAAGGGTGTTGAAGAAGGACTGGTCGAGGTCGAACAGGCGCACCACGTTGAACTGGAGCGGATAGAACTGGTAGAAGAACCTTCCCCCTATATTGCCGGTGTAGCCGAAGGAGGTGGAGAGGATATTCCTCGTGTACTCCGGACGGCTCTGGTAATTGTAGGAGAAGTTTATGTCAGTCCTCGGCACGGCCCCGGGGAACAGGCTGTAGGGCAGCAGGAGGAATTTGGGGAAACTGAGGCCGGCAGAGACTCCGAACTCGTTGGAGCGGATGTCGTCGTTGAACTTGAACTGGAAATTGCCCATGAAGCTCAGGTTCAGCCACTCCCCTCCCCGGAAAATATTCTTGTGATAGTACGAGAGCTGCGGGGAGACCCCGAAAAGCCCGGAGGAATTGGAGGATGCCTCCACGTTCAGTTTCACCCCCTGCAGCCTGGACTGGGACAGGTTTATCTCGCAGTCCACGATATTCGTGTCCCTCTGGGTCATCTCCACGTTCACGCTGCTGAACACCCTCAAGGCCGAGAGACGGTTGTAGGTGGTGTTCACGAGACGTTCGCTATAGAGGCTGCCCGGCTTTATGGTATTCAGGTCCACGAGCACCTTCTCCCTGAACTTCAGCCCGGCAGGATGGGAGATGGAGACGTCCCCGATGGTGAAGCGGCACAGCGGCCTGGCATCGGCGGCGCTCTCGTTTCTCGTATAATTGTTGACAGTCATGTCGAGGATGGCGGAACCTGGATAGGCAAGGGTATCCGCCTCGAAGAAGAAGTAGTTCTTGCTGAAGGTGTAGAAGCCCCGGTTCCTCATGTATGTGGCTATCCTGTCCGCCTCCGCGTCGAGCATGCTCTCGGAAAGCGGGACGCCAGGCCTTATCCTGAACGAGGAAGTGTCGCTGTAGAAGTCTTCGGCGAAGTCACCCCCGGGCACGGAGATGTTCACCTTCCTCACAGGGTACTGCTTCCCGAGAGTAATGTCGTAGTCGACATAGACCCTGCGCTTGCGCACCTCTATCCTCGTGTCGACCGTGGAGCTGAAGTAGCCGAGGTACTCGAGGTGCCTGGTTATGTTCTCCACGGAACTTTCCACCATCTCCGGGTCGTAGACCACGGGGGCGACACCTATCTTCTGCACGAACCTGTCCCAGCCGCCACCCTTGCCGTTGGTCCAGTTGTAGACATTCAGGAAGGGGTTCCAGCCGAAAATGAAATACGAGTTGGGCTTCTGCTTGATATATGGTTCTATCTGATTGATGTTGAAAGACTTGTCATTTACGCTCAACTTGTTCCTGGCGAGCCGGAACTCCCCGTCCTGGAGCACCCTCGTGGTACTGCAGGAGAATGAGGCGGAGAGCAGGATGAGACCGCAGATAATCTTTGACAAACCTTTCATGCCGTGCAAATTTATCTCAATCCGTCCTATTCTCAAAAATATTTGTCGGGACAGTCCATATTTTCTTGCGAAACATCTTGCGGAACAGATATAAATGATATATTTGCAGCCGGAAACCGGAATCCGGTTCAGGCGGATTGCCAGTTTCATGGACAAAGCAATCAAATTACATCGGAGAAATGAAGAACAAGTACATAGATCTGATTGACCAGACGTTTGAATTTCCGCAGGACGAGTTCGAGGTGGAGGACGGGGAACTGTATTTCCACGGCATCAACATGATGGACATCATCAACCAGTACGGGACACCCCTGAAGATAACCTACCTGCCCAAGATTTCCTCCCAGATACAGAGGGCGAAGCGAATGTTCAACGTGGCGATGGCCAAGGCCGACTACAAGGGAGCCTACCATTACTGCTACTGTACGAAAAGTTCCCATTTCGAGTTCGTGCTCCGGGAGGCCCTCAAGAACGACATCCACATCGAGACTTCCTCGGCCTTCGACCTTAATCTCATAGAGGCCCTCGAGGCTGAAGGTGCCGTGGACAGGGAGCTCTACATCGTCTGCAACGGGTTCAAGAAGCCGGCCTACATAGAGAACATAGCCAATTTCGCCAATTCAGGCTGGCACAACCTCATCCCCGTGCTGGACAACATGCACGAGCTGCAGGACCTCGACGCCCTGGTGAACGTGCCTATTAATATAGGTATAAGGATAGCTTCGGAAGAGGAGCCGAATTTCGAGTTCTACACCTCGAGGCTCGGTATCCGGTACAGCGACATACTCCCGTTCTACGAGAACATAATAAGCAAGAGCAGCAAGTTCCACCTGAAGATGCTGCATTTCTTCATAAACACAGGCATAAGGGACACCGCCTACTACTGGAACGAGCTGGCAAAGTGCGTGAACGTGTACTGCGACCTGAAGATGATATGCCCGGAGCTCGACTCCCTGAACATCGGCGGGGGCTTCCCTATAAAGAATTCCCTGGCCTCGGACTTCGACTACGAGTACATGGCGGAAGAGATCATCCTTCAGATAAAGACCATGTGCAACGCCCGCGGAGTGCCGGAGCCGGACATATTCACCGAGTTCGGCAGCTTCACCGTCGGGGAATCCGGGGCGACCATATTCCAGGTGCTGGACATGAAGCAGCAGAACGACAGGGAAAGGTGGTACATGATAGACAACTCCTTCATGACGACCCTCCCGGACACCTGGGGAATCAAGCAGAGGTTCATCCTCCTCCCGATAAACAAGTGGAACGAGAAATACCAGAGGGTCTTCCTCGGCGGGCTGACCTGCGACAGCCAGGACTACTACAACGCGGACTCGCACGCCAACGCAATATTCCTCCCGATAATGGAGGACAGGAATGACCCGCTGTACATAGGCTTCTTCCATACTGGGGCATACCAGGAGTCCATCTCCGGCTTCGGGGGCCTGCAGCACTGCCTGCAGCCGGCACCGAAGTACATAATCATAGACAGGGATGAGAACGGCGAGTATTTCACAAAGCTGTTCACAAAGGAGCAGACCTACAAGTCGATGCTGAAAATCCTCGGGTACTGATCCGCCGCACATGCAGAAGATATCTAACGCGGAAATAAAGAAGATACGTTCCCTGGCCCAGAAGAAGTTCAGGGACGGGTACGGCCTCTTTGTGGCCGAAGGGGAGAAGATGGTCGCCGAGGCCATGGCTTCCGGCTTCGGGGTCACTGCCGTCTACCGCCGTGACGAAATCGGGGAAGAGGCCATGGGCCGTATCAGCCAGCTGGCTGCACCATCCCCGGTCCTTGCCGTGGTGAGGAAACCGTCCGGCCTCGTGCTTGAGAATGAATACGGATTCCGGGAGGCCCTGGGGCTTGACAGGAAGTCCGGCCAGGTCTCCGGCTCCGGCAAAGGCGGGCTGTTCCTCCTTCTGGACACCATCCGAGACCCGGGGAACCTCGGGACCATACTTCGCGTTGCCGACTGGTTCGGCGTTGATGCAGTATTCGCCTCCCGGGACACTGTGGACATCTTCAATCCAAAGGTAGTGCAGGCGACAATGGGAGCTGTCTTCCGGGTCAGGTTCCATTATGCCGACCTGCCGGCCCTGTGCAGGACGGCCCTTTCCGCGGGAGGACGGGTGTACGGCACCTTCCTCGACGGGAACGACATCTATTCCTCCAGCCTCGCCACCGGGGAGGATTTCCCTGTGCTCGCGGTCACCGGAAACGAGTCGGAAGGCATTTCCCGGGAAGTGGAGACTCTCTGTTCCGACCGCCTATACATCCCTCCCTACCCTGCCGGAGAGCCGGGCTCCGAATCCCTCAATGCAGCGATAGCTACTGCAGTCACCCTTGCCGAGTTCCGCCGCCGGGCGCGCCGCGCCTGATTTTCCGGAGACCTCCTGCCGGCCCGGCCACGTCCCGCCTGTCCTGATGAAACCGTCCGAATAAAACGGACCGTCACATTTGTTTTATTGGAGATTTTTCGTAGTTTTGAAAAATTTTAAACGAAAACAAATGGCAACAGTTACATTCAACGGAACTCCCGTACAGCTTTGCGGAGAGCTTCCAAAGGTCGGGGAAGCAGCCCCGAAATTCGGTGGGGTCAAAGGTGACCTTACAACCGTCCACCTCCCGGAACTCATAGGAAAGAAAGTGGTGCTCAACATATTCCCGAGCCTTGACACCCCTGTGTGCGCAGCTTCCGTAAGAAGGTTCAACCAGGAGGCGTCCACCCTCGGGGACACGGTCGTGCTCTGCATATCCAAGGACCTGCCGTTCGCACAGTCGAGGTTCTGCACAACGGAAGGGCTCGACAAGGTAGTGCCCCTTTCAGTATTCAGATGCCGTCATTTCGACGAAAGGTACGGGCTCACAATCACCGAGGGACCGCTCAAGGGACTTCTGGCAAGGGCGGTGCTGATAGTTGACGAGACGGGGAAGATAATCTACGAGGAACTCGTCCCGGAGATTACGCATGAACCGGACTACGAGACAGCCTTGAAAGTGCTCAGGTAAATACTCCCGGATGAATTTTCCCAGGAAACTGGCCTCGGTGTGGAGGTTTTATGTCGACGGCTTCAGGAACATGACATGGGGCAGGCCCCTGTGGTATATCATTATCCTGAAGCTCGTCATTCTTTTTGCCGTGCTCCGCGTATTTTTCTTTGAACCTGTCCTCGCGGGGAAGACGGAAGAACAGAAGAGCGACCATGTGGGCTCTCAGCTTGTGGACAGGGCGGATAACAACAGGACTCTGAAATTATGGTAG
>JADIMQ010000128.1 GCA_017694655.1 Candidatus Cryptobacteroides merdigallinarum | reverse complement strand
TATGTAGGTTTGTGCTCACTGCAAATTAAAACTGATAACATCATAATTGTATTTCGACAGTATTTAGGAACTTAAAATTCTATGAATTGTAGAAGCCACTATTGAATAACAAATTGCCGGCAATGGCAGTTATGATAATTTATCAACTATTCAAATTTTAAAAACATGAAGAAACCCATTCTTATTGCAGCAGGAGCAGTACTCCTCACCGCAGCGGTTCTGGCTTTCGTTTACGTCAAAAACGAAAACAACTCCATGAACGAATTGTTCAATGCAAATGTAGAAGCTTTGACATGGTGTGAAATCGACGGGAAGATAATCAAGGAAGCGTGCGAGGGAAATGAGGGGACTTGTACTATCAAAAAATTTGGTCACACTTTGACTTGTAATGGACGTCAGGTTAAACGTTAATTGCAGGAACTTATGAAATGTAAATTATTTGCAGCGGCAATTGCCGCTGCGCTTATCTCAGGATGCAGTCAGGATAGTGATAATACAGGAGGCGTGAAAACCTTTCATTACGACATTGCTGACTACAATGTGTCTGACGTGGAATATGAAGAGATCCCTTTTTCCAGGAAATTCATTCACGCTCATTCTTTTTATGTCTATGCGGATTCGATTCTTGTCGTGGTAAACTCAAACTCTGCGGACAATTTCATCGAGTTCCATAATATAAACACAAAGGAATGTATTACAAAATGTCTTAGAAAAGGGAACGGCCCCAATGAAATAATCAACTGTCATGCGTATTTATACGGGGACAAGTTAGTCGTAGATGATTTCGTTAAAAGCCGGTTCGTATCGATAGACATGGACAGGTTAGCAGAGGAAGGGGCAGAATATAAACTTGAGGATTTGAGCCAATATCAGGGAAACTTCGAAGCCATCACCGTTTATCCGACAGATTCTGGAAAATTATTGATGATGAATCCGTACTGCTTCGAATCCAAGCAATTGAAGATAGACAACAAGGAGCCTCGTTTTTATTATAACGAGAGAAAATTCAGAGATGGTCTTGCCCAGACATACAATATAGCCCAAGGATATATGCAGATAAATCATAGGGACAGCCTCATAGTATTTGCATCATTTGCCGAGCCTCTGATGGAGTTGTACGATTTCAACCTGAATTGTCTGAAAAAGGTTACCGGTCCGACAGACATGAAGGTAACATATCATAAAAATCTGGCATTCAAAAATCATGGGGCATATTCATATATGAGCCTGGCCGCTGATGATGTAAATATTTATGCTTTATATGTCGGAAACCAAAAGGATAATGCTATAGAGAAGCCAAAGCCATATACACACATCCTTCGATATGACTGGGATTGTGTCCTGCACGATGTGGCAATAGTGCCATTGCGACTGAATGCCATATCGGAAACGTCTGACGAGAATACATTTTATGCAAGCGGATATGATAAAGATGGCGTAAAGGTTTTATATAAGCTGACTTGTACTTCATGGAACGACTAAGAATATTTTTACTTTTTTTTTTCATTTTGGTATCTTGCTCAAGTAGACAAGAGAACGAAAGGTCTCTCGAAAAGAGAGTTAAAATTATGAGAAAATCCGTTGGCATACCATCCGCTGAAAACAAGACTTTATTGTATTTATTGGATGCCTCCTGCTCTACCTGCATAGCAGATGTAATCGAGTTCCTGACTATTTATGAAAAATGCAACACTACGATGCAGTGCTGCATATTCGTAGATGAAAACTATAGTTATATTTTTGATTATTATTTAAATGAGCTCAACGATGTTCTATCTGAACTACCTGTCGGCATCAAGATAATCGAAACGCCGGAAGAATATCCTTTCGGATATGATAATAGAGGCTATGATTTATGGCTTGTAGACAATAATGGCTCTCTTGCAAAACCGGTTGTTTATTAAAAATATGCAAATGCAAATGTCGAGGCGTTAGCTCGATTTGAAGATGGTGGAACTCAATTATGTTATAGGTATCACCCTTTGGGCATACAAAGGTATGGAATATATTGCAACAATGACACTCGTCCGCCTCAAATATATCCATGTACACAGCCATATTCAGATAGAATGTCCAGTACAAGCCAGTGCTACTAACATATTGTATTTATGAAAAAAGTTATAGCTTTTGCCCTTTTTACACTGATTATCTGCATTTCATGTTCACGTGTGGCTGAAAGGGATTTTTTCCGTTTCCCGATGACGAATATCGAAGCAGACTGTCCTCTGGAATGTCTGCTTATCGGCGAAGATACCTTGTCCGGTGTCATGACGGCAGACTGTATCGTAAGAGACAGTATCATCATAGCCACATCCCGGACAGACCACCTTTTCAGCATTTCAGGGATAGGCGGAGAATTGATCGGAGAATATTGCCGGCGCGGAAGAGCGGGCAACGAGTTGCTTTCAGCCTTGCCTCTGACAGAAACCTATATCAACGGCACAGACATATATGCGGATATATATTCCCCGATGGATACCAAGCTTTTCGTATGGAATATTTCCAAATCCTTATCTGAAAATCGCGACGTTTACGAAAGCATCATACGTTTCGAAAGCAAGGAAAAAGCTACGCTTCAGCCATGGATGTCGCTGTACAGAACAGATTCAAATCATATAATAGTCTATAATTCCATGCAGTCCGGATATTCCGATGGTCTTGTAGGCGTTCCTGATTATCAGGTGTATGATCTCGAATCAGGAACACTGCAGAGACAATACGGACTGTTCAATGCCGTAAAAAAGGAGACCGAGAATCAGTTGCTGTCGCCATCGACGTTTCTGACAAACGTGGACTGTATCAAACCCGACAGGACCCGCCTGGTATTCGGCATGTATTTCATGCCGGTATTCTGCATCCTGGACATCAAGTCCGGAGAAGCCCGTGCCTACAGGCTGAAAGGCCATGACGGAATAGACCTGCAGAAGCCGCATCGTCACTTTGTAGACATCCAGGCTAATGATGACTGCATTTATGCGCTGTATTCCGGGGAAGAAATGTTCAAGGAAGATGGTACGGATGTCCCGGACCAGCTATATGTCATGGACTGGAACGGGCATCTGCTGTGCCGGTACAGTATGGACCGGAGGTTTTCGGGGCTGTCACTTGACGGGGAAAAACTATATCTCACCCATTATAACGGTGCAGCAGCAGTCGTAAATACCGATACGCTGAAAGCGGGACTATAGCATTTCTTCCACAGTCATGATCATGAGGTCGCCGCAGCGGTTTCTGCTTTCGTTTACGTCAAAAACGAAAGCAACTCCATGAATGAATTGTTCAATGCCAATGTCGAGGCGTTGGCAAGGGGAGAATCAGGAAGTTTAGGGGTAATGTGTTCGCAAAGCGGCAATCCAGGAAAGCACCTGATGCCTCGCTGTACAAACTGTAATGAAACTCCCCAAAAATACAGACTGGATTTTGTGGCATTTTGCAATTGATTTTCATGAAAGGCATTGCGCGAATTTTATTTTTTCTGACAGCTGTTTTTACTGCATCTTGCAGCAGGACAGGAATTGTATATAATGTCCCTGTAAAGTTAGTCAGACCGGAAGTAACCGTATCGCAAATCCGCGATACGGCTTTCAACTTCTCGTTTCCTGAAGTCCTTCAAAGCTACAATCTCCAGATCGTAGATGATTCTGTTCTTGTAATTGAGGAGCAAATTGCCGACCCGGGGCAATATTGTTTCAAGGCATATTCTATCAATACATTCAACTATCTCGGCGCTTTTATCCGTAAAGGACGAGGCCCGGGTGAGATGATCGATCCTCGTTTGACTGGAAGCAATTCTCAAACTCCCGGCATTAACTTATATGACATGGGGAAAGCATATATTGTAGACGTAAATGAATCGCTCGAATCCGGACATACTTCCATTATCCGGGAGTATGATTTGCCGTCAACCGTTCTCGAATGGATGCCTATGCCCGATGAAGAACAGTTTGTCATGCTGTTTGAAGACAATGAATTCGTTTTTAACTTAATCGAAAACAATGGAGCCATATCTCAGACATTCAGCTTGTTTAAACAGGCGGATGGAAAACAATATGTCACTCATTTAAGCAACATTCTGGCAAATGACGGCTGCTCTGGAAAAGTGGCTGGATTCATGCTGCTTTTCCCTCAATTCTGCATTATGGATACCGAATCCGGTCAGGTACTCTCTTTTGCCGTGGATCCTGCATACAAGAAGTGGAAATCAATTCTATACAAGAGGATATGGAAAGACAATATAGATTACTACACTGGTGTAACGTCGACGCAAGACTATATATTTGCCACGTATAAGGGAGTGCCGATAAGCAGCACATATAATAAGGATCAAGGTACGTCGATCCACATATTCGACTGGAACGGACATTTCCTGTATGATATCGATGTCACTGAAAATATTGACAATATGGCATTCGACAATCGTACGGGGTACCTGTACTGTCATGAAAGAATTGAAGACAGGATAGTTCGTTACGACTTGAGCTTTTTACTTTGACAGAATATATGTCCTTTCGAGTGTTGCGGAATAGATTTGACTTGCCCTACGGACTCAGTCCCGTAGACATGCTGCTGGCTGGGCTGCTTGTCATGTACTGCCTTTCGGCAGTTGTGAACAGACAGCCGGTGACGGACGCATGCCTGCAGGATATGCTTCCGTATCTGCTGCTTTATACGGTAGTCCGGCTTGCAGCAAGTCTCGGGAGGAAATATGTACTGCCCATGCTCTTCCTGTCCTTATGTATATGGTCCTGCGCTGAATCTGTCTCCGGTCTCATGCAGGTCTTAGGCCGGATGCCGTCCGGTCACTTTCTCTTCCGTCTGACAGGAAGTTTTGACAATCCCGGCCCTTACGGAGGCTTCATAGCCATGACCGCCGCCACAGCGACTGCCTTTGCCGTGCAGCACAGGCACTCCGGGATACGGACATTGTGCATCCCGGTCCTGACAGCCGTACTCGGGCTGATGGTATTGCCCGCCACGATGAGCAGGGCAGGATGGGCGGCATACGCCTCCGCAGTCCTTGTGTGCATCCTTAAAGAGACCCGCGCAGGCTTCTGGCTGCGAAAGCATAAGATAACGACAGCATCTCTGACTGTCCTGCTTCTGGTTTTGTCTTTCGGTGTTTTCATGATGAAAAAGGATTCGGCACTCGGGAGGCTGCATATCTGGAACATGGAGACAAGGGCCATAGCAGCTGCCCCGTTGTCCGGGACAGGTCCCGGGACGTTTGGAGGCTCATACGGGAAAGCGCAGGAGGCTTATTTCAGGAGTGCGGACAGGAACGAAGCTGTCGTAAAGGTGGCAGGATGTCCCGAATACGCTTTCAACGAATACCTGAAAATCGGGATGGAGACAGGCATCATCGGGCTTATGCTCGCGGTCTCAGTGACGGCAGTCGCAATTACAGTTCTTTTGAAGACCGGGAATGTTTTCGGTTACGGACTGTTGGCTGCAGCCGTATTCGGATTTTTCTCATATCCCATGTCTGTCTGGCAGACCACCGTACTTGTCGTATCGCTGTTTGCAATGGCAGCCGGGGAATCCGGAACGGAAAGAACCGGCATTGCGGCCAATGCTCCGGCCGCCGCCATAGTCATGGCTCTTATAATCTTATGTCTGCCTCGGTACAAGGAAAGGCAGAAAGACAAGGAAATATGGGAAACGGCAAAATACCGGGCTTCGATGGAGCAGTACGAGGACGCGTTAGAGGAATATGAGGGGATTTATCCGGCCATGCGTTGGAATTTCAGATACCTGTACGACTATGGCTATGCCTTGCATAAAGCCGGCAATTATATGGAAAGCAACGGGATTCTCTACGAAGGCACAACGATATCTTCGGATCCGATGTTCTGGAATATCATCGGGAAAAACCACGCGGCGGCAGGGAACTACGGCAAGGCAGCAGAAGCATTGGAGAAAGCGCATTATATGGTGCCGGGAAGGCTGTATCCGCTGGTCCTGCTGATGGAGCTTCAGGAAAGTCAGGGCAGGAGGGAAGAAGCCTTGGAGACAGGCCGGGAAATACTCGGAATGGAGGTGAATCCCAAAAATCGGGCTATGATGAAGCTACGGCAAAACGTAGAAGACAAAATCGGCAGGATGGAATGAAGAAGCGGCTTATATACAGGATACTTAAAGCGACGGCCTGTACGGTGGCTGCCGTGGCGGCCTTTGCCGTCATCCTACCGATATTCGTATGCGACCGGTTCAGAATCGGAGGAGAGTCGATGTCCCCTACTCTCGAGGCCGGCGACCGCATCTTGGTCAACAAACTGCTGATGGGCGCGAGGATATACACTTCATACGATTTTTCGAGTCCTGATGTCGAAAGTTTCAGAATGCCGGGACTCAGGAAAATAAGACCTGGAGATGTGGTTGTGTTCAATTATCCGTACGGACAAGGACGGAAGAAGATAGAGTTCAGGATAAACTATGTCTATGCAAAAAGATGCATAGGCTGTCCCGGGGATACGGTGTCCATAGAAGACGGATATTACCGGAACGGACGGTGCGGGGATATGGTATTCGGAGTGGAGGATAACCAGCAGGAACTGAAAGAAACCCCGGATTCGGCATTGGCACGGATGAAAGGCATATGGAAAGCGTATCCTTTTTCAGCGGATTACGGATGGACGATAAAGGATTTCGGGCCGATGTATATTCCGGGCAAGGGTGACAGAGTCGCGATGGATAAAAATACCGTAAGACTGTACGGACGGATGATAGAATACGAGACAGGCATTCTGCCGCGAGTCAGGAAAGGGAGAGTGTATCTCGGTAGTCAGGAACTCAGGGAATATGTCTTCATGGAAAACTGGTATTTCTTAGGCGGAGACAATGTCTTGAACTCCAAGGACAGCCGCTATATAGGACTTGTCCCGGAAGAATATATCGTCGGAATAGCGACGAGAATAATGTTTTCGGATGGCGGAAAGAACGGAAGAAAGTTCATGAAAAAGATATGAAAACTGTATCGGAAATAAAAGGCTGCAACAAACAGAAGAATTTTTACGCTGACAGGCTCGCTGTGCTGCTATCTCTGTGGATATCCATGGCGACCTTTCCCGGCGAAATACTGGCGCAGCAGACAAGCGAAATGACTTTGGAGCAGGTAATTGACGTGGCACGGAGCAACTCCGTCGCGGCGATAGAGGCAAAGGCATCGTTCGTGTCGGACTACTGGGCATACAGGTCCTACAAGGCAAGCAGGCTGCCGTCTCTGAACCTGTACGGGAACCTTGCGTCTTTCGACCGCTCGCTCCGCCAGCTCCAGAACTACGAGACAGGAGAACTCGTCTACACCAGCAACTACAATATGCAGAACAGCCTCGGATTGTCCGTAGTCCAGAACCTACCCTTTACAGGCGGTACGGTATCCCTTTATACGGACCTGTCGAGGATAGACCAGTTCGGGGCAGACTTCGGGAAGACCTGGTATGCCCAGCCGGTGACTTTCGAGTATGAGCAGCCGCTCCTTTCATACAACAGCTTCAAGTGGGAAAAGAAAATTTCCCCAAAAAAGTACGAGTATGCCAAAAGGGCGTACATAGAATCCATGGAGCAGGTCACGATAGACGCCGTCACCTGCTATTTCGACCTTATGCTCGCCCGCAAGGCGCATGACACGGCAGTGTCGAACTACAGGAACACCATGCAGATGTTTTCGGTAGCGGCGCAGCGCCTGGTACTCGGGAGCGTGACAAAGGACGAATACCTGCAGCTGGAACTGCGCATGCTCAACGACAGCATTTCGATAAACGAAACCGCGGTGAAGGTAAAAGAGGCGCAGATGCAGATGAACTCTCTTTTAGGATATGACGAGCGGATGGAAATCATCCCGGTAGCTGAACCTCATCTTCCGGATATATGGATGGACTACGATATGGTGATGGAGAAAGCCATAAAGAACTCGAGTTTCCGGCTCGACAACGAGATAAAGACACTGACGGCAGAATCCGACATAGCCAGGGCCAAGGCGGACAGGGGTGCCTCTGTGTCGTTCAGGGCAAAATTCGGACTGTCGAACTCCGACGCAGCGTTCCGGGAGACATACAAAAACCTTGTGGACCAGGAGGTGGTCGGCATCACATTCAGCATCCCTATCTTCGACTGGGGACTGGGGCGCGGCAGGGTAAAGGAGGCAGAAGCGCAGGCGGAGGCCGTAGAGGCACAGGTAGAACAGGCTGAAAACGACTACCGCAGGCAGGTCTACACGGCTGTAGGACAGTTCAACAGCCAGAGACAGCAGTGTATGGCATCCGAGAGGGCCAGCCGTGTAGCCCGGGAAAGGTATTCGCTGGTCATGGACAGGTTCCGGCGAGGCACTGCTTCCGTTATGGAACTGAACACGGCTCAAAGCGAGTGCGACACGGCTACGGAGAAATACATCGGAGACCTGAGCAGCTATTGGAGTTATTATTACGCAATAAGACAACTGACACTCTTCGACTTCATCGAAGGGAAAGACATAGAAGTGGATTTTGAAGAACTGATAAAATAACGTGAATTCGACAAGATTCGGCAAGTCAAACTAAGGAGCAGGACAAAGTCTTGAGACATAGCATCATAAGAGAGAACGGATATCAAAACAATACCAACGATGATTCGAGACATGATAAAAGGATTTTTCGGGACACACGTCGTATCCGGAGCTATTATATTCATGACTGTTTCCGGCTGCACAGGAAACAGAGGCAGCGGAGATATGGAAAACGCGCGGCTGAAATACAAGCCGGAGATAAACAGTGTTGATGCAATCAGACTTGAAAAGAAGGATTTCAAGATAGAACTCATTGCGAACGGACGCCTGTCCGCAGCGGCACGGAGCTCTATGGCCTTCAAATCGCAAGGCATAATATCGGAGATAGCCGTAGAAAACGGACAGCGGGTGGAAAAAGGTGCGGAACTTGCCGTCCAGGACGCCACGGAACAGGAACTGGAGACCGAATCGGCAAGAATAGCCTTGGAAAAGGCGGAACTTGACTATCTCGACGTCCTTGCAGGTCTCGGCTACCCGGAAAGAGACACCGCATCCGTCCCTGCGGATATAAAAAAGATGGCAAGGATACGCTCCGGCTATGGTGATGCATGGAACGGCCTCAGGAAAGCAGAATTCAATCTTGCCGGCACCGTGCTCCGTGCTCCTTTCGGAGGAAAAGTGGCTGACATAAAGTTGAGAGAGCACGACATGAGCGGTACGGAAGCTTTCTGCACCATAATCGACGACAGCAGCTTCGATGTAGACTTCACCATTCTCGAGTCTGAATATCCTTTCATCCGGAAAGGGATGGACGCCATGGTAACGCCATTTTCCGGAGAACCGCGTACCCTGCACGGAAAAATAGTATCAGTCAACCCTGCCATAGACAAGAACGGCCAGGCATCGGTGAAAGCGAGGGTAGTGAACGACGGGACCCTCGTAGACGGCATGAACGTGAAGGTCACGGTAGTGCGTACCGTGCCTGATATGCTTGTAGTACCTAAGAACGCCGTCCTGATACGGGACAACCAGGAAGTTCTCTTCAGGGCATCCGGAGGAAAGGCCCTGTGGACATACGTCCACGTCCTTATGGCCAACAGTGCTGAATACGCCGTGGTCGCCAACGAGGAACGCGGGGCGGAACTTTCCCCCGGAGACAGCGTGATAGTCTCCGGGAACCTCAATCTTGCGGACGGATCGGAAGTCAGCGTAAAACGGTGAAGCCATGCTGAAACAAATGTTGGACAGGCCGGTCACGATGACCATGATTCTGCTTGTAGTGGCTGTACTCGGTATAGTCAGTATCCGGAGGCTGCCTGTATCCCTGATTCCGGATGTGGACATACCATACATAACAGTGCAGGTGACAGCCCCGGACCTTTCCGCACGAGAAATCGACGAGACAGTGAGCCGTCCTTTGCGTCAGCAACTGATCCAGACAAGTTTCCTTGAGGATATCACAAGCGAATCCGTGGACGGGAGCTGCACCATAAGACTTTCTTTCAGTCATGGGTCGGATATGGACTATCTGTTCATAGAAGTCAACGAGAAAATAGACAGGACTATGGACCGGCTGAAAGACATAGACCGTCCAAAGGTATTCAAGTCGGACGCAACGGACATTCCTGTGTTCTACATAAACATGACCCTGAAAGAAGATCTTCCTTTGCATGAAAATGCGGACAGGGACCTTTTTCCGGTATCGGACAGGTTCAGCGACATGAGCCGCTTCGCCGAGGAAGTAGTCTCCAAACGGCTTGAGCAGCTTGAGGAAGTGGCAATGGTGGATCTGAGTGGATATGTCGATCCGGAAATCCTTATAATACCGGACGAAAAAGCCCTGCGCAGTCTCGGTATCCCGGAGGATAGCTTCGCATCACTGATAGAAGAAGCCAACATACGCCTTGGAAGCCTTTCCATCAGGGACGGAGAATACCGGTACAACGTAAAGTTCCAGTCATTCGCTTCAGACAAGAAGGACATAGAGGATATATACATCAATGTCTCCGGCAGACTGCTTCAGGTCAAGGACATTGCACAGGTCATCGAGCATCCCGCGAAACGCAGCGGACTTGTCAGGTCCGACGGGAAGGATGCCGTGACCATGGCCGTGATAAAGCAGAGCGACGCAAGGATGGCCGACATGAGGAAAAGCGTCGGAAATCTTGTCTCGCGTTTCAGCCGGGACTACCCACAAGTGGAATTCACCGTGACCCGGGACCAGACGGAACTCCTGAAATACTCCATCGACAACCTCGCGTCGAACATCATAGCCGGAATAATCCTCGCCTGCCTGATCATCTTCCTGTTCATGCGAGACTTCAAATCCCCGGCACTGGTTGCCCTCACCATCCCTTCGGCCCTGATATTCTCGATGCTGATATTCTATGCCGCAGGACTTACCATCAACATAATATCGCTGTCCGGGCTTATCATAGGTGTCGGCATGATGGTAGACAACACGATTATACTCACGGACAACATCACGGCAAGATGGTTCAGAGGCGAGAATCTGAAACAGGCGGTCGTGCGTGGAACCAGAGAAGTGACCGGAGCCATGTTCAGCTCTGTCCTTACCACTTGCGCCGTGTTCATCCCCCTTGTTTTCCTCAGCGGTACCGCAGGTGCACTGTTCCACGACCAGGCGTTGGCCGTGACGATTGTGCTGATGACATCCTATATCGTGACTGTAACCATAATACCTGTATATTACTGGTGCTGGTACAGGAGACAGCCGGCATTCAGGCCAAGCGCACTGCTTGAGAAATTTTCATTCGACCGGGCGGAGAAGTGGTACGAGGACGGACTGAAATGGCTCTTCCGCCACAGATGGGTCGGCTGGACCGTATTTTCCCTGTCTGCAGCCGGATCTGCCGCATGCCTTGTCTGGATGCCCAAAGAAAAATTGCCCGAGATTACATATACCGACACAGTGTTGAAAGTAGACTGGAACAGCCAGATATCACTCGCTGAAAACGAGCGGAGAACAGGGGAAATTGAGGATGCGGCACGGAAGTATGCGGACCACATCACATCCCTGGTCGGGACACAGCAGTTCGTCCTCGGGCACAGCGGAGAGCAGGCGGTATCCGGGACCAGCCTTTATATGAAATGCAGTGATGCCGGAAGCCTTGGCAACTTGAAAAAAGACATATCCTCCTTTCTGGATAAAGCATATCCATCGAGCCTGTACGGATTCGAAAACTCCGGGAACATATTCGATGTCGTTTTTGCATCCAGGGAAGCGGACATAGTGGCGAGACTGAGACCACTGGCCGCTCCGGAAATAGAGCCAGAGCAGATTACCTCCCTTGTCGGGAAACTCGCGGCAGCCTTCCCGGATGCCGGCATCCAGGAAGTGCCGCTGAAAAAAGACCTGGTTTATGTGGCTGATCCTGAAAAAATGGCTCTGTACGGTGTCACCTACCAGGATATTATGACTGTCCTGAAGAATTCGATAAATGAAAACGGGCTGTTCGACATAGTACAGGGCAGCAGCACTCTGCCCGTCGTATTGGGGACAGGCGTCATGGACATAGAGAGCATCGTCGGGAAATCCTCCGTAAAGAAGGACGGTTATGAAATCCCGCTCAATGCCATTACCGTGCAGACATACGGCTCCGACCTCAAATATATCGTTTCCGGAAAGGAAGGAAGCTACTATCCGGTGGAAATGCACTATCAGGGAAACAATCCTTCCGGACTTATGGACGGGGTGCAGTCCGTCGTTCATGATGACGGCAATTTCGATGTCGCTTTCGGAGGAGCATGGTTTTCAAACAGGAAAATGACCGGAGAAATGACAGTCGTCCTCCTCATTGCCCTGGCTCTCCTGTATCTTATTCTTGCATCCCAGTTCGAATCCCTGCTGCAGCCCCTGATAATAATGTCTGAAATCGTGATAGACATTTTCGGGGCCCTTGCCGTGCTGTGGATATCCGGAGTATCGGTAAACCTGATGTCCCTGATCGGACTGGTGGTGATATGCGGCATCGTCATCAACGATTCCATCCTCAAGATAGACACCATAAACAAGCTGCGCAAGGCCGGGAAGCCGCTTCTCAGGGCGATAATGGAAGCCGGACAGCGCAGGCTCAAGGCCATAGTCATGACTTCCCTTACCACCATACTGTCCGTATGTCCGTTCCTGGCGCGTGGAAGCATGGGCGACGACCTGCAGTATCCGATGTCTTTGGTTATAATAGCCGGAATGATTACAGGAACAGTCGTCAGTCTGTTTTTCGTGCCGGCGCTCTACTATGAAATATACCGGAGAAAGGAGGTATCCGAATGAAAAGGATGCCGGCATTCACTGTCCTGCTGCTCATGGCGGTAGCGGCGCTGCTGGGCATAGTGTCAATCCCGATGCTTAATGTCCAGTACGCCCCGTCCGTGCAAGGGCGGTCGATAAATATTTCATACACCTGGAAAGACGCCTCGGAAAGGGTCATGGAGGCAGAAGTGACCTCGAAGATAGAGGGTGTTCTGTCAGGACTGGACGACATATCGTCCGTCTCTTCCATATCCGGAAAAGGCACCGGCAGCATTACCCTGCAGTTCCGGAAAAATACCGACATGGCGGCAGCAAGATTAGAAGTAGCCTCCTGCATCAGAAACATCTACCGCTCCCTTCCCGACGGAGTATCATACCCGGCCATATCTGTGGATATCCATGGGAGCAGAAGCAGGAAGGCACTGACTTATATTCTCAAAAGTCCACTTCCGTCAGAACAGATAGAAAAATATGCCGATGCAGCCATGGTCATCCCGCTCTCCTCGGTGGATGGAGTAGAACGGGTTTCTTTCTGGGGTGCCTCGCCCTATGAACTCGAAATAGTCTTCGACACGGACGCGGCAAAGGCTGCCGGCATTACGGGAGACCGTATCTATGCGGCTTTCACCTCGTGGTTCTCATCGGAGGTTCTCGGTATGGTCAGGTCAGGGAACGGGACCGTCAGCCTGAGGCTGGAATGCCGCAGGTCGGACGACATAGGGGATATCCCTATAATGAACAGCCATGGCCGTATCATCCACCTGAGGGATATTGCAATCTGGAGATACAAGGAGTCCCGTCCTTCGTCATATTACAGGCTGAACGGGCTGAATACGGTCATGCTCTCCGTGGAGACATCCTACGGCACCAGTTTTCTCAAGACAATAGCAGCGGTAAAAGATTGTATGTCAGAACTCCAGCGTTCTTTCCCAAAAGAAATCTCCGCGACATTGGACTATGACTCCTCGGAATACATTTCATCCGAACTTGACAAGATATATCTGCGGACAGGCCTGTGCCTTCTGATTCTCCTTGTTTTCGTATATGCCGTGAGCCGGTCCTGGAGGTATCTTTTCGTCATCGCTTCCACACTTGCTGTAAATATCCTCATTTCGATAGTATTCTACAATATTTTCAGCCTTCCTGTCCACATCTACACCCTGGCAGGAATCACGGTTTCGCTCGGCATCATCATAGACTCGACAATCGTCATGGCGGACCATTATTCGTACTATAGGGACAGGAAGGTCTTTCCTGCCCTTCTCGGGGCCACGGCAACGACAATAGGTGCGCTCTGCATGATAATCCTGCTTCCGGAAAGAGAGAGGGCAAATCTCGAGGACTTCGCCAAAGTCATAATGATCAACCTGTCTGTCGCCCTGCTGACAGCATACCTGTTCGTTCCTTCGCTCATAGACAAATTTCCAGTCAGAAAGCCTTCTGCCACCAGGTCATTCAGGCGCAGGAGGCGCATTGTCGCATGGAGTCACACCTACGGAGCCTTTATAAAATGGGGCAGGAAACACAGGGCAGTGTACATCACTGCATTTGTCGCGGCTTTCGGCATTCCTCTTTTCCTGCTGCCGGACAAAGTTGCCGGGGATATTCCTCCTGAAGAGCAGAATATATTCCAGAAAATATACAATGCAGTCATATCCAAAGGTCCATACGCTGACAACAGGGACATCATAGACAAGGTGGCCGGGACCTCGTTAGCGCTGTTCGACAAGGCTCTTGACAGGGGTAACTTCTACCAGGAGCCGGGACGGGACGTCCTGTATGTGCATGCCGGAATGCCTGAAGGCTGCTCCGTAGCGCAGCTCAACGAGGTGGTGAAAAGCATGGAAAACTACCTCAGCCTTTTCGATGAAATAGAGACATTTGTCACTCAAATCCAATCTTACGATGACGCATCGATAGAAATAACCGTCAGGCCGGAATATGAGGAAACTACATTTCCGGATGAGCTTAAATCGAAAGTCATATCCATGGCGGGGAACCTCGGAGGTGCGACATGGAGAGTTGCGGGAATCAACGACAGCTATTTCAACAACAATGTGATATCGGACTTCAAGACTCACCGGATCACCCTTTCAGGGTACAACTACGACGACCTGACGGGCTATGCTGACAGCCTCATGAATTATCTCGCGGCCAACCGCAGGGTTTCTTCTCCTGAGATACTGTCGGACCGCTTCACCGTAGCCGCGACAGAATTCAACATGAGCTATGATTTCGGAAGGATGGCCGCTGCCGGTGTCAGTCCGTACAATTATTACCGGAAACTGTACTCTACCCTCTACGACACGTCCTTGCCGGATATCATGACCCAGGACGGAGTGACGCCTGTAGTATTGCGTTCTTCGCAGATGGAGAGTTTCGACCTGTGGCATGTGCTTAATGCACCGACAGCTGTCGACAGCACATCAGTAAAGCTGTCGGGAATCGGCAGTATCGAAAAAAAGCGTACCGGAAGGTCTGTCGTCAAGAAAAACCAGTCCTACGAAATATCGGCAGGCTTCGATTTCATCGGATCTTACGAACTGTCCAGATCATTTGTCGGTGAGACGGTAAAGCACTTCAATGACGAAATCCTTCCTGTCGGCTATAAGGCGGAAGCCCCAGGATCCTGGTGGGGGAACGGGAATGGAAGAATGAAATACGCGGGACTCATCCTTTTAGTCATGGCCGTAATCTATACAATGTGCAGCATGACTTTCGAATCGTTGCGGCTGCCGTTCATAATCATTTTTTTGATTCCGGTCTCGTTCATCGGGGTATTCCTTGTGTTCGGTCTCACGGATTTCATTTTCGACCAGGGAGGATTCGCTGCATTGGTAATGCTCAGCGGCATCGTGGTCAACGCCGGGATATATCTTGCCAACGCGTACATGAATGACAAGAGCCGGCGCCCGGTCATCAGGAAGTATGTCCGGGCGTTCAACCACAAGATAACCGCCATAATGCTGACAATAATATCCACAGTCCTCGGGCTGGTGCCGTTCCTGTTCGACGGCCCGAAAGAGGTGTTCTGGTTCCCTTTCGCTGTGGGGACCATAGCAGGAATGGTTTTTTCTCTGGTAGCCCTGTTGCTCTATTTCCCGGTATTCATTCCGTCTGAAGTTCGCCGATGACGAAGGCGGCATGGAGCTGCTGCCCGGCGGCGTTGGGATGCAGCCCGTCCAGAAGCGTGGCCGAGACATTGGATGCATCTATCCCGCTGCCGTGATAGCAGTCGAAATACTCCACGTCGAAAGCACGGCAGATTTTCTTCATCGTCCGCATCTTTTTCAGATTGTCCTTGTTCCTGTCCCTGTACTTTTCCAGCGAGTCATCGGCCTGGACAGGCAGCAGGACGACTATCCGGGCATCGGGGAACCTCGTCGTCAAAGTGTCAAGACACCAGACCATCCCGCCGACCAGACCGTAGGCTTCATCCGTGGAAAGTTTCCGCCTGGCAAGAGCCTCCCTGAGAGCCGGCTCATTCTTCTCTGAAAGCATGTCGTTGGTCCCGTAGGACAGGATGATGACATCGGGGTCGAAGTCCGAAGATAGGAATTTCTGGACATGGACCACAGCGCAGTTGTTGTACCTGGCCTGGAGGGAAGGATGGCTGCTGTTGCCGATGCCGGCGAAACCGGGAGTGCCGAAATCCTGTGTGATGCCGTCCGGCCTTTCACGCTTGCCCCACACGGAACTCCCGACAGAGCCGTTGTAGAAACCCCCGAAACCGAGGGAATCCCTGACCCTGAACGCCCAGCTGTTCCTGGCTGCCGTGATGCTGTTCCCGAAGACCGCGAGGTTCTTTCCTCTGAAAGCCTCGGCCCCGCCGGGCTCATCCGGCCCAATGCCGGAACCTCCGGCAGAAGCCATGCCGGAAGCTTCTGTCCCTGGCATCACCGCAACCGAGACCCTGGAATCCGCACACCCGTAGTACAGGAACCAGTTTCCTTCATGATACACGAGTCCTTCTATGAAAACCGTACCGGCAGGATACTGTCCGCTCTTCTCGAAAGAGGCTTCCGGGACGAAGAACGGCTCGTCGAGACGCCCGATAAGCCGGGTCGGGTCATCCTTGTCGAAAAGCAGCTGTCCGGCGCAGTAGGAATTAGCCGTGTATCTCCTGTCACGGCCGGGACCGCCGCTGTTCTTGCCGTTGTACATAAGAAGAATCCCATTGTCGGTAATCACCGCAGGAGGTCCGCACTCGGTCAGGTCGCTGTCGAAATGGCCCTTGCGGGGACGGACAATCTTCAGCAGGTCACCCTTTTCATCCAGCATCGGGGTCCAGTCCACCAGATTCTCCGAAGTGGCGACATTCACGAACCTCTCGCCCCAGTACATCCAGTATTTCCCGTCAATCTTCGCTATCACTTGCTTCCCGTCCTTTATGCGGGTTATGATGGAAGCCGACTTGCAGAACATGTCATAGAACCGGCCGCCATAGGCCTCCTCGAAAGCCGGACCGTGCTTCTCCCATTTTTTCAGATTCCTCGACGTGGCCACGGACAGACGGGCGGTCTTCCGGTTCCACTGGGTATAGAACATCACGTACAGGCCGTCCTCCGTCACCGCGATACGGGGGTCTTCGCATCCTCCCGGCCACTCGTGAATCTTCTGGGCATCATTGTCAGGGTAAAACACAGGCTTCTTCGAGCGTTTGAAATGCAGGCCGTCCCCCGACACGGCATAGCCCAGACGGGAGGTCCTCTTTCCTATGCCTTCGCCGAAATTGTCTTCCGCCCTGTACAGGACAACGATGTCCCCCTTGTACACTGCAGCCCCTGGGTTGAACGTGTCGTTCCCTTCCCACGGCACGGATTTCTTCTGGACCGGGCAGAAGAAACGGGTCGTGGTATCAGGAGATATTACCGGGTTGACACCCTCAGGACGTCTGAATCCAGTCCATGCCCAATCAGGGACAGTGTCATGGATATCATTGCCTTCAAGGGCACGGAGCCACTGCCTGCGGGTGCCGCCGTCGGCCGGTATCTTCTTTCCTGAAAGCCGGCTCCAGAGCCCGGCAGTCTCCTCGTCCAGAGGCTTGTCCAGAGAAGCGTTCCAGTCCGGAAAATAGCCTTTCAGGGCCAGAATCTGCACCTGTTCAAAATCAGGGTCCGACGGTTTCAAGTCCTTGAAATATATCAGGGTGGCCCCGTTCTCGAGCAGAATCCTCTGCATATCGCCTACGGGTATGCTCCTGACGTCGCAGCCGCCATCTATAGCCAATGAAGCAGCCACACCGGCAGCCTCTCCGAGAGCCATCCAGCAAGGCTCCATCCTCATGGTCGAGAAGCCGACATGGCTCCCGGACACAGGCACGGGAAAGAGCAGATTGTCCACCTTTTTCGGCACCATAACCCCGTAAGGGACGGTGTAGACGGCCGACGGATAACTGAAAAAGCCGTCTAAATGCACCCGTCCTTCCTCTCGCTTGTGAACAGCATGAGAGTCGAGGGCGTAATGGCTGGCGGTCACCGAGGCGGGATTCACCGGAGGACGGGAGCCCTCGGAAACCGGCAGGACATCATTGGCGGTAAAGAAATATGTGCCTTCAAGACGGCGCCCCTCGCGGACATAGACCTGACGCGGGAAATTGCCGTTGTCGGTGTACTCGTCGGCTGCCAGCCCGTACTGCAGGCAGGCTTCCCTGAACTGTGGAGGAAGAGCCTCGTCGTGCTGGGCGAACCAGAAAAGGCCGAGAGTATAGTCCCTGAGCCTCTGTGCGAACTTGTCCCGCCACTCCCAGTCAGCCGTAGGCCACGGCCAATTCTCTTCCGGAAGGTCGGTGGAGATGAGGGCGAGGTGCTGGTTGTTGGCATCGGTCTTGGCATTCGGCAGATGCACCATGTTCGTCACCTTCCACATCCCCCACGGGTCCCCGGGTATAGCAGTCCGTCCGCCGGCAAGGATTCTCTGGCGGTTGGCCTCCATCTGTTCCGGAGTGACTTTCTTGAAACGGACATCGGTGTTCCGTCCGGTGTACACATCCTCAATGAGTGAGACATATTCGTTCCGGTCGTAGTTCTCCGGTTTCGGAATAGGGACATAATTGTCCTTGTCGGTAGTGAGGCACACCCTGTAGTTGTAGGCCTGGATAGCGTCGTCCCCCTCGTATGTGGAACCGGCCTCGTCCGGCCCGTGCTTCCACCAGCGGTAGACCTTCCCGGCGCAAGGCTCCGAAAACTCCGAGGCGGACTCCCTCCCCAGGCGGAAAGGAACTCCGGCAGCGGCCCCGAGATCGCCCTCGTAGGTGGCGTCTATGAATATCTTTCCGCGATATACTTCGGTGTCCCCGTTCTCCCGGTCCAGAATCTTAACTGCGGTTATCCTGTCCCCGTCCATCTCCAGATTGCCGGCAGAGGAGTCGAACTGGCGCATGGTAAGGATGTCTATCTTGCCGGGACCGGCCTCCGAAATCATCTTCCAGAAATTCCGTTCGGCCACGCCGGGCTCGAAATGATAGCCTCCGCTGCATTTCTTCACCTGCTCGGAGTCAGGCCCGTATTCGGAGATGTAATGTTGCCTGTTCAGTTCGATGAACTCGGCAAACAGCCCTGTAGTGGCTCCCCTTGTAGCGATATCTGTAGCCCCGAGCCCGTTCGACGGGAGCCCGCCTATATGTCCGGACCTCTCCAGGACAAGGCAGTCCTTCCCTTCGCGCGCAGCCGAAATGGCGGCCATGATTCCGCCAGGGGTACCCCCGACTATCACCACATCATAGGTCCCTGCGGGGGCCCCGGGTGCTGCAGCGGCGGAGGTAAAAGAGAAAATCCCCAGAATGACAGCCGCTGCGGCAGAAAAAACACGTCTTTTCATAAAAACCGTATGATTATCTGTTCACCTTGACCTTGAATTCCTTGCGAGGCGTATTGAAGCCTTTCAGCACCAATGTGTACTCTCCTGCAGGAAGGTCTTTCCCGGCAGTCTCTATGGTAATATCCCGGCTCTCTCCCGGCAGAAGACTGAAAAAGTTGTCGGTATAATAGGAAGGACGCACCGGCTTTCCCTCCGAATCCAGCCACTGAAGCTGGGTAAAGAAGGAAATCGCCTTGCCGCTGTTCTTCACTGTCAGGTCGATATAATACGACCTGTCATCATCACGCAGGGCTATCCCGTCTACAGCAACCCGGGCCTGCCCGAGGTCTTCTATGCTTTCAAAGCCTGAAGTCGCCGGTCCGGTCAGGGTATTCTTTCCTTCGTACTTGTCATTGGAGCGCCAGTAGAAATTGCTTCCAACCTGCTTGCCCTTGTCATCCAGCAGCCTGAGCCTGATGAAATGCACCGGGGAGATGTCCTCCGGGAAATCTATCGTGAACACATCGTTGGCAACCCCGTCTTCAGGCAGGTCCACTGCCACCGACTTGCTCCATACCTTTTTCGAATCTATGTTCCAGACCTCGGCAATGACCTTGAAGCCCTTGAAACTGCGATAATAGTCGTTGACTACAGAGACCGTATTTTTCAGATAGTCGAACTGCGGATGCAGAGGCTCGCAGGCATTGGCGGCGGCATAGAGGGCTGCGGTAGGCTCCAGGGACCAGTCCCACATACGTCCGCTCACCTGACGGACCGCCGAGTTGTGGTACCAGTAGAGGAAGCCGGAAGTCCAGCGGTCCCCGTATCCGAACTTGTTGTAGTTCCATACCTCCCAGATGCTCTTGTAGTTCATCGCCCCGACGAACTGCGCCTTCATTGCGAACTCGTCGATGCTCTCAGATTTCCCGTACATATCCACGAGGTCCGCATACAGGGTGGACATCTGATGGAAACCGTTGCCGTCGCTGTAGTCCCATACTTCCTTGTTGATAGGCCAGAGGTCTTCTTCCGGCATCATCTCACGGAGACACTCCACAGTCGGGAGGCAAGGGGCCCCGTATTCCGGGTTGAACCCGTCCACGCGGCTTCCCCTGTCGGAGGCGGTATTCTCGTAGTGGCGCATAGGGTTGACAGTCTTGTACGGGCTCCCGTCATGGACCCCGGCGCACTCCGACTGCATCTGGTATCCCCTGGTCCCGTCGAGGGACGTTATCAGGTCCTTGATGCCGTCCATCTCGGTGGACTCGTTGGAGCAGACATAGTATGCGAGGGAAGGATGGTTGCGGATACGCTTCACCGTCGACTCCACGTTCTGCAGATACAGCCCCTTGTCTACCGGGTGCTTCGTGTCGCCGGTCATCCAGAACTCTGTCCACACCATGATGCCGAGAGAGTCGCACAGGTCATAGAACCTGTCGGACTCGGTGATTCCGCCGCCCCACTGGCGGATAAGGTTCACACCGGACTGGGCGGTGTACCTGAGCTCCGCGTAAGTGCGGTCGTCGGAGTTCCTGAGCATGTTCTCTGGTATCCAGTTGGTTCCTTTGATGAAAATCGGCCTGCCGTTTATATAGAACCTGCGGGACTTGTCAGGGGTGTCGGTGTCGGAAGTTATTTCCCTTATCCCGAACCTGACCGAGACGGAGTCCTGGACAATCCCCTTCTGCTCCACCTTCAGGACGGCGGTGTACATCTCCTGGCTGCCTTTGTTCACCGGCCACCAGAGACGCGGGTTCCCAATGACAAGCTGCGGGAACTCCTCCGGGGTGAACTCCACCGTGCCCGTCATCCCGCGAAGCACCGTCAGGTCCTTGGAAAAGGTTATCCCCTCTCCGAGGATTTCACCGGTAACCTTCACTTTCTGCGTACCGAAGCCGGGGTTGCGCACCTCCACGCTCACTGTCTGTGCGGCGCTGTCGTAACCGGGGCTGAGCCTGCTCTTTACAAACGGGTGGTTCAGCATGACCTTGCCGCTCTTGAAGAAGCGGATGTCTCTCCAGATGCCGGTATTGCGGTCCCTTATGCCGTCGAGGTAGGTGAAGTCCCAGCCCACGGTCATGAGCATGGTGACGTTCTTGCCGATCTCGCCGTTCCCGCCGTTACGGAATTCGCCGGCGGCTCCCCAGGACTTGGACGTGCCCTTGCGCGGGCCTCCCGGCTCATCTATAGGGTACACCTTGACTGCCAGGGCGTTCCCGGCGTCGCGGCTTACATAGTCGGTCACATCTATGAACTGCTGGTTGAACATTCCGGAGACAAAGCAGACCATCTTGCCGTTGAGCCAGAACTCGGCCCTGTAGTTGACCCCGTCCACCTGCATCCATATACGCTCATCCTTGCCGCAAGGCACCGGGCCGAACTCGGTCCTGAACCAGTATGTATAGAAATCCCGGCCTGCGACGCTTATGTCCGGTATCTTCCCGGAAGTGAGCTTGTTGTTCAGGCCGAAGTAGGGCTCCGGATAGACCCCGTTGTAGACAAGCGAATTGAGGACTGTCCCCGGGACGACGGCCGGCATCCAGCCCTCTGTACCGTACCCGGACCGGGAAAGGTCCTCCGCCCTGTCAGGCACCTCCGACGCCTTCTTCATCTCCCAGCGGCTGTCTCCGCCATGCCCGTCGGCCGACTGTAGGGAAAAGAGATAGTTCCTCCCGTCCCCGGCAGGAACGGATACCGAGGCATACGCCCCGTGTGAAAACATGGCAGCCGCAGCTGCCAGGAACACCGCAGTCGCGGCTTTCAGTAAATTCTTCATTGCTTATCAGTATTTTCAGTTTTTTCTTCACCACCTTCACTGCCGTCCCCGCTTTCCTCCGGGGTTTCCTGACCTTCGGACAAGGTCTTGATAAAATCTTTAGGAAGCACCCCGAACTGCTTCTGGAAGCACTTCGTGAAATATGTCGGGGAATTGAAGCCTACCATGTAGCAGACTTCGCTTATCTGGTACTTGTTCTCGGCCAGCATCCGGGCCGCCTGCTTGAGCCTCTCCACCCTCAGATAGTCCATCGGGCTCATGTTGAGGACACCGCTTATCTTGCGGTAAAGGTTGGCCCGGCTCGTATGCATCTGTCTCACAATGTCGTCTATCTTCAGTTCGGAGTTGCTCAGGTTTTCCTGGATCACCTCCTGCAGGGTCCGGATAAACTCGGTATCGGACGAATTGAGGCCTTCGGTGTCCATTGTCGCGAGAGGGTTGTTGAGGAATGCCTCCCTGAGGGCCTGCCGGCTCTTTATCTGGTTCGTGATGACGGCCATCAGGTATGACTTCGAATACGGTTTCTCGATGTACATGTCCGCACCGCTGTTCATCCCGGTTATCTTGGACTCCAGGCTTGTCTTCGCAGTCAGGAGGATAAAGGATATGTGACTGTACCGGGGATCTGTCTTCACCCGCCGGCAAAGTTCCATACCGTCCATCTCCGGCATCATTATGTCGCTCACGATCAGGGTGACATAATTCTTTTCCAGGACCTTGAGGGCTTCCTTTCCGTTATGGGCCACAAGCACCGACCATTTCTCGGCCACCTGGTCCCGTATGAAGTCGCACATCTCCATGTCATCCTCCACCACGAGGATTATCTCCCCTCGGCTTCCGGCCACTTCATCCTTCTCTGCAGAAAGTTCCTGAAGAGCCTCTTCCACCTGCCCGGTACGGTCTTCTTCCACATCATCCTTTTCAGAGTCAGGGCACAGAGGCATCTTCAGGACAAATTCGTTCTCCCCGGTGTCCGGACCCATTGTCAGGGTGCCGTGCTGAAGCTCCGCCAGCGACCTGGCAAGATACAGACCGATTCCCGTCCCTGTCTTGTCGCTCACCCTCGTGCCCCTGAAGAACGGTGCGAAAATGGCCTCCCGCTTGTCCGGTGAGATAAGCTCCCCGTCATTGCTTACGGAAAGGCAGAAATACTCCCCGGACCGGTAGAGGGCTATCCTTATCCTGCTGTCCGAGTATTTCATCGCATTGGACAGCATGTTGCTGATGATCTTCGTGAATGCCTCGGCGTCCACCAGGGCGTAGAGGTCCCGGTCCCGGATATCGATGGAGCAGTCCTTCTGCTGCTGGGCAATGGAGGTGCTGAACCGGGAATAGACATCCTCCAAGATGGAGGCCACATTCTGTTTCGTGAGGTCGAGGGACAGGTTCTTCTTCTCTATCTTCTGGAAGTCGAGGAGCTGGTTCACAAGGACCAGCAGCCTGTCGGTGTTCCGGCTCATGATGTTGAGGTCCCTCGCGATCCTCGGGTCAAGCCTGTCCTTGGCGAGGATGTTGTCCAGAGGACCTTTTATGAGGGTGAGCGGAGTCCTTATCTCATGTGTGATGCTCGTGAAGAAGGCTATCTTGGAGTCATAGACCTCCTTTTCCTTCTTCCTTTCGTAGGCCATTATGTATTTCTTGCGTTTCAGGACAGCCCGCCTGTGGTAGATGTTCACGCCTGCTATCAGCGACAGAGTCAGAAGGATCAGATATGCCGATATTGCCGTTGTGGAGCCGTACCACGGCGGAAGAATCCGGATGTCCAGGGTCTTCACCGTAGAGCCTGTATATCTTGACTTGGCGAGGAAGGTATAATGTCCGGGAGCGAGGTTGGAGTAATTGACAGAATTGCCCTTGTAGGACCTCCACCTGCTGTCCACGCCTTCCAGCATGAACCATATCTGAGGGTCGGCCCGGTACTCCAGGACCGCCATTTCTATGGAAAACCCGTTCCTGGCATAGTTCAGCTCTATGCTCTCCGTGAAAGAGATGTCCTTCTGCAGTGGCGAATCCTTCCCGCCCACGGCCACATCCTCGTCCTGGATGGAAAATCCCGTAAAGAACACCGGAGGATTCTTGTCTGCATTGTCCCGCATCAGGGACTCCGGATTGAAGGATATCAGGCCCTCTATGCTGCCGAAGAAGATGCGCCCGTCTTCGGACTTGTATCCGGAGCCATAGTTGAACTGGTTGCAAAGGAGTCCGTCGCCGGAAGTATAAACCCTGAGAACCTTGCCCCTGAGGGGATTGAACCTCACCAGCCCGTTGCTCGTGGATATCCAGAACTTCCCGGAATCATCCTCCACTATCCTGTAGACCACGTCGCTCGGCATGCCGTCAGCCGTGGTGAAAGTCTTGAAAGTCCTGCTCTTCGCGTCATAGCGGCTGAACCCGCCTCCGTCCGTAGTTATCCACAACTGTCCGGTGTTGTCTTCGAAGATGCTCAGCACGTTGTTTATCGGAATCGAGGAAGTGTCCGAAGGGATGTGCAGGAACTGCGTCCAGCGCCTGTCGGAAGCATCCTGCATGAACAGCCCGTTGGAAAGGGTCCCTACCCAGAGATTGCCGTCGGAGTCGGAGAAGATGTCATTCACCATCATGCCGCCGTTTATCTGCGGGACAAAGCCGAAATCGTCCGTCTCCCTGTTGTAGTACTGCAGCCCGTGCATTGTCCCTATCCAGATGCGCCCGTCACACCCCTGCTCCAGGGCGAAAACATTGTTGCTGAAAAGCCTTGGTCCGGGAGTCTTGACGAACTCGTATTTCCGGACTTTCCCCGTGGCCGTGTCTATGACCCTGATGCCGTTGGAAAAAGTGCTTACCCACAAGTCGTCACCGTCCAGAAGAAGCGACTGGATGTTGCTGAATTCCGCACTCGGCCCGAAAAACTCGAAACTGCCTGTCTTTGGAGAAAACCGGTACAGGCCGGCATCTTCCGTACCGACCCATATCTCCCCCTTGCCGTCGGAACATATCTCGCCGACCCTCATGCCGCCGAGAGAGCCCGGAGTGCCTGTGCTGTAGTATTTTCTGAAATCAGGGATTCTCTCGGGCAGATAGTCGATGCCTCCGAAGAACGTCCCGAGCCATATCCCGCCGTCCCTGTCCTTGCAGATGGAATGAATGGCATTGTCCGACAGCGAATACCGGTCATAAGGGGAATGCACGAGATGCTGGTGCGTGCCGGTCCTCGTGTTATAGATGTACAGGCCCGTCTCGGTCCCCACCCACAGCTCTTCAGGAGAATACCGCAGTATCTGCCTCACGAAAAGGGGCTCGTCGGAAAGCCTGATGCTGCGGATTGCGCCTGTATTCCTGTCGAGCTCCATCACGCCGTTTTTCTCGAATCCGAGATACAGGCAGTCATAGTCGTCGGCCTCTATGAAAGTTATGACATCTTCAGGAAAGACCTTTTTCCCGTTGTCAAGGAGAAAAGGCCGGACAGTATTGAAATCATCGTCGGTATAGTACAGGCCGGCGGCAGCCCAGGAAAACCACACCGTGCCTGTCCTTACGTCCACGGCCATTGTACTGACAGGGTTTCTCGTACCGTACCTGCATTCGGTAAGACCGGTTGCCGGGTCATGACAATAGATGCCGCAGGCTTCCACCGAAATCCATATCCTGCCTTTCAAGTCTTTCTCAAGGGCAAGCACAGGACTGTAAGACCTACCCCCCCCACATCAAAAACAGGAATCTCGCTGAAGCGGTCGTACTCCATATCGTAGACGTACAGCCCGGAATTGGTCCCTATCCATATCCTGTTCGAATCGTCCTCTATGAGAGTCCTGATATTGTTGTTTCCGAGTCCTGCCCCTGAGCCCGGGACATGCCTGAAGACCTTGAAATGCGTGCCGTCGTACCGGTTCAGGCCATCCTTTGTCCCGAACCACATGAAACCCCTGCTGTCCTGGATAATCTCGCTGACGGTATTCTGCGAAAGCCCGTTCTTGATGTCTATCCGGTCGAAATACAGGTTCTGGGCATTCACGGGAACCTGCACTGCGGACAGGACAGACAGAAGAATCAAAAGTATTTTTATATCGGATATTCTCATTGCGGATATGTGGTTGCGGAGGCAAATATATACATATTTTAATGTATGAGACACCTGTTCAGGCCCGTCAGTGCAAGTTTGAGAAAATTTTACCATTATTTGAGAAAATCGTTCGATTCGCATTGGAGGGCATTGTGTTCCTTTGTATCCGTCAAAAACCACATACAGGAGCACAAATGAAAAACATTCCGGCAATAATATCATTTCTCGGCATCACGGTCTTCGCGACAGCGGCAATAGTCCCGGCGAAAAGCGGCACACAGGCGGACGGGATTTCCGTGACAGGAAGTATCTCCCTGAAAACCCCGGGGAATCCGGCAGAAACTTTCTCCCTGACGGAATCCGGAAACGGAGTCCTGACTCCGGAACGCGATCTGCCGCTTTCCATAGTGAAACGCACCTCATCCGAAAACGAAGTTACCCGCATCGAGATTTCGGTAACAGCAGAGCAACTCCTATATTATAATATAGGGCAATGTCTCGGGACAGGATTCGACTCCGATGACTGCCTTTACTATATGCCGGGATTCTGGTACAGGGACAACATGCGTTCCCCGAAATCAGCGCCTTCATTCCATACGAGCGACAGTTGGGCAGTCAGGGAAGACAGGCTCAGCACTCCTCTGACGGGAATCTATAACACAAAAACCGGAGAATACTGCACCGTACTCCGCATCGACGATTTCGGATCTGACGCCCAGCCATGCCATACTTACGGAGAAGTCATACTCTCGGACGACACCTCCATAGGCTACACCGGCTTCGACAACCATAGCGGCGAATCAGCTGTCGTATTCGGATTTCCATATAAGGAAGAACCTAAATCATATATAAGAAAGCTCACGCTTGCACCGGCCGTCCAGGCCTTTGCAAGATTGGACGCAGGAGAGACGGACACCGTAGTCTGGGAAATAAGATACGGCAAGGCCGGCTCCTGGTCCGATTTCGTGGCTGAAGTCTGGAAATATTCCTTCGACATGTCAGCCCCGCAGCCGGTAAAGCCGAAATATGGTCCGGAAGAAGCCAAGGACCTGCTTTCGCGCTTTTTCGAGCAGAGTTATGTAGGAGATTTCCCTCTGAAATATTACTCGGGAGTCGAACTGCGCACGGCAGACTGCAAACCTAACGGAAAAGCAGAACTCGGATTCATCGGCAGAGTGCTTCTGAATGCTTTCAACGCCCTCGAATACGGCTTGGAACACTCTCGTGAAGACCTCGTGCTCCAGGCAGAATCAGTATTCGCCAGCTATCTGGAACATGGATTCACCGCCGGAGGACTTTTCCGTGAAAACGTGGACTTCAGAAAAGACCCTTCAGGCTACGAAGATGGAATATACAGCATCCGCCGCCAGTCGGAAGCCGTTTGTGCTATCCTGACATATTTGGACTACGAAAAAGACAACGGACGCAGACACCCTGAGTGGGAATCCAGAATAAAGACTGTACTCGACCGCTTCACCGTACTCCAGAGCACTGACGGCAGTTTTCCCCGTAAATTCGACGATGCCCTGGAGATAAAGGACCCGTCCGGAGGAAGCACATCTTCAGCAGTTCTGCCTTTAGCCATGGGATACAGGTATTTCAAGGACAAGGACTATCTCGCGGCAGCCGAACTTGCCGCAGGCTATATAGAAAGGGAACTCATATCCAAGGCCGACTATTTCTCGTCGACCCTCGACGCCAACTGCGAGGACAAGGAAGCCTCCTTGTACGCATCCACGGCCATGTATTATATGAGCCTGGCGGAGAAAGACAAGGAAAAACGCAGCCACTATGACAGCCTGTGCCTCGAATCCGCATACTTCGCCCTCTCCTGGTACTACCTCTGGGATGTACCGTTTGCCCAGGGGCAGATGCTCGGGGACGTGGGTTTCAAGTCCCGCGGTTGGGGCAATGTGTCCGTGGAGAACAACCACATCGACGTGTTCATCTTCGAGTTCGCCGACGTTCTCGACTATCTGGCGGAAAAATTCGGGGAGTCCCGCTTCTCGGAGTTCACGGAAGTGATAAGGACCTCGATGCTCCAGCTGCTCCCGGAAAAGGGCTCGATGTACGACATCGCCCTCGAGGGCTACTGCCCGGAAGTGGTGCAGCACACTGCCTGGGACTACGGGAAGAACGGGAAAGGATTCTACAACGACATATTCGCTCCGGGATGGACGGTAGCCTCGCTGTGGCAGATGCTGTCCCCGGGAAGAGCAGAAAATTATTTCAATAAAAAATAAAATACAATGAAGAAATTTTATCACATACTCATCGGTATTGCGATGGTCTCTGCTGTCGGTTGCAGCTGCAGCAAGGCCGAGACTGACGAGGACAACTCCGCACCTTTCGTAAAGGCCAACATAAGCGAACGGACCGTTTCCGGCAGCGCAGGCCAATTCGAAATCTATATCACTTCGAATACTTCCTGGACTGCGTCGTCGCAAGTAGATTGGCTCACTGTCGAGCCGGAAACAGGCAAAGGAAACAGAGCTGTCACTATCAAATATGACGGAAGTACCGAAGAACGTAAGGGAAGTGTAAGGATAACGGCAGAAGGCACTACTCCTGTCACTATTTCCATAACGCAGTCTTATCAGACGTTTGCCAACCCGATTTCCCCATGGACCATGCCGGATCCGTACATCGTAAAAGACGGCAGCTATTATTACGCATGCAAAGCTATGGGCAATGGGATAGGAGTATCCAGATCAGACAAACTCACCGAAATCCAGTCTACAACACCTAAAGTGTTCACCATGCCGGGCGATACGTCCCCATATATATGGAATATCAAAGACGTATGGGCACCCGAACTGTTCCACATCGACGGGAAATGGTACATATACTACGCTGCAGGACGAGGTGAAAACGGCTACGGCACACAAAGGACAGGAGTTCTGAGATCTACTACCGACGATCCTACCGTGGTCGGAGGCTGGGAAGACATGGGAATGATATTCACCGGAGACGAGGAAGACTTCAAGAAAGTTACCGTAGGCGACAACAGCACCAACAACGTCGACAACACTGTCTACGCCATAGACATGACCACCTTCGAACTCAACGACCAGCGCTATGCCGTATGGTCCGGCAACAGGTCCCGTGAAGACGGCTCAAAACAGGACATCTACATAGCTACCATGAGCAACCCGTGGACCATCAACAGCCCGCGTGTGGAAATCTCCCGCGCCGACCAGCCGTGGGAAATGATAACCACATCCAACTCTATCAACGAAGGTCCGGCCATCCTCATCAATGAAGAAGCTAAAAAACTTTTCTGTGTCTACTCCTGCAACGGCTCATGGACGACTAATTACCGCCTCGGCTACCTGATGCTCGACATGGAAACCGGAGACCCTATGAATCCGAATGACTGGACAAAATCCAAGAACCAAGTATTCTACAGATTTGACAACAACCAGACAGGCAACGGCGTGAATGGAGTCGGACACTGCTCATTCACAAAATCTCCAGACGGTACGGAAGACTGGATCATCTATCATACGATACAGTCAGTGAGCGGAGGTTGGAGCAACAGATGGGCATTCGCGCAGAAGGTCAACTGGAACGAAGACGGGACGCCTGACTTCGGAGAGCCTGTCGGCTGGGGCGAGCCGGTAGTCCTCCCTTCCGGAGAAACTCTCTAAAATGACTTTGTATCAACAAGGAAACTGATTAAAAACAATAAAAACCGATAATCATAATGAAAAAAACAGCACTGACTTTTGCAGCCCTCATCGTCTCCACGGCGATGTTCGCCCAGAAAAGCTGGGACCTGAAAAACTTTCCTGAGGGAAGCACCCCGGAAGAAATCGGGACAAAACTCGTCGAGCACTATCTCGACACCCCTCACTCGCACTGGGGAGACATCAACTCCAAATACAAGGTCACTCTCGTCACCTACCCTGATGTCTGCGCCTGGCTCGGCTCGCTCTGGTTTGCCCAGGCCACTGAAAACGACGCTCTCTACGAGGGTCTCGTGGAAAGATTCGAGCCGCTCTTCGGCGAGCAGAAACATCTCCAGCCGGAAATGTTCCCTACCGCTCACAATGTAGTCGACTTCTACGTATTCGGAGCAGTTCCTCTCGAAATATACAAAAGAGAGCAGGACAAGAAATACCTCGACCTCGGTATGAAATATGCCGACGGACAGTGGGTGATGCCTCCAAAGCCTACCGAGGAACAGCGCGGATGGCAGGAAAAAGGCTACTCGTGGCAGACCCGTCTCTGGGTGGACGACATGTTCATGATCACTGAACTTCAGGCCCAGGCCTACGAAGTGACCGGAGACAGAAAATACATCGACCGCGCAGCCGAGGAGATGTGCCTCTACTTAGACAAGATACAGAGGCCTAACGGACTGTTCTACCACCACACCGGCACCCCGTACTTCTGGGGCCGCGGCGACGGCTGGATGGCAGTCGGGATGGCCGAGATGCTCAGGCTTATGCCTAAGGACAGCGAATTCCGTCCACGCATCGAACAGGCATACAAACTTATGATGTCCACCCTGCTCCGCTATCAGGATGCAGACGGCATGTGGCACCAGATCATCGACAACCCTGACACCTGGAAGGAAACATCCTCCACGGCAATGTTCACCTACGCCTTCATCGTAGGCGTCAAGAACGGCTGGCTCGACAAGAAGGTGTACGGGGAAGCCGCCCGCAAAGGCTACCTCCGCCTTCTCTCCTACCTGGACGAGAACTATGACCTGCGCAATGTCTGCGAAGGCACCGGGGCCAAGAACAGCCTTTCATGGTACCAGAACCGCCGCCGCCTCACCGGAGATCTTCACGGACAGGCTGCCCTGATATGGTGCTGCCAGGCCCTTGTAGGTGACGTCAAACCTTACAAGATCAAAAAATAACAAAGGATGATGATTAGATTCACAGCAATACTGTCTCTCCTGTTGTCATGCAGTCTCCTTCTTTCCGCATGCGGAGAGAAGGAGAATCCTGGTGGTAACGGGAACTGGACACCTAAACCGGGAAGCTCGGACCTCCTGAATTTTACAGGCAAGGCCGAGCCGTTGGAGTGCGGAAGAAACCTTGTCGCACATTTCATCGAGACTCCCCAGTCCAACTGGGGAAGGACTGATGCCGGGAAGAAGCCGAGCTCTCTCATAACCTACCCGGACGTCTGCGCCTATCTCGGGGCCTTCTGGTTTCTCGAGGCTGCGATAGACAACGCCATCCTGACCGGCGACGATGAAGCCAAGCAGGAAGCCATCACCCTGATGCAGGAAATGGTGGACAAGTACGACGACGTAATCACCGGCAAGACAACCTACACGACAGATGCAGGTGAGGTCCGGCCTGTCTTTACCGACCTGCTCTGGAGACACGAGAGCAACAGGGTGGACTACTACCTTTTCGGTGCCATATCACTGCACATCGCCTCCATAATGGATGATCCGAAATACTCCGGAGTAGCCTGGAAACAGACCCGCGAGGAGTACCTCGAATTCGGTCTCGAATATGCCGAGAACCAGTTCTATCCTTACACCAGAAGTGAGTTCGATGCCAGATTCAACAGCCCGGACTACAATATCACCGGCAACCTGTTCACCATGAGCACAAGTGACTACAACAGCTGGAAGAACTACATGGACCAGGGCTATTCATGGCAGACCCGTCTCTGGATAGACGACATGTTCATGATTACAGCGCTCCAGATGCAGGCATACCAGGCGACCAAAAACGATGCTTCCTATATCGGGGATGACTTCCCGTACGGCGGCTCCTCCGCTTCCAACATAGACCAGAGCCAGAACTGCTTCCTTGACCGCGCCGTCAGGGAGATGAAACTCTACATCGAAGAGCTCCCGGGCGGGGACGGGCTGTACTACCATGCCCCTTCCGCCCCGTTCTACTGGGCCCGCGGAAACGGCTGGATGGCAGTCGGAATGCCGCTTGTCCTCGAACTCATAAAGGACATCCCGGCATACAAGGAGGAAGCCGACCTGCTTAGAGAAGAATACGAGACTATGATGGAGGCACTCCTCAGGTACCAGCTGCCTACGGGAGGATGGGCCCAGCTCGTGGACAAGTCCAACTATTGGGAAGAATCTTCCGGCAGCGCCATGTTCGCCTTCGCCTTCATCACAGGGGTGAAGAACGGCTGGCTGGACCAGGAAAAATACGGAGCTGCAGCCCGTAAAGCCTGGGAGCAGCTGACCGACTTCTATCTTCTGGCGAACTACGACGTCAACGAAGTATGCGAAGGTACAGGTGCAGGCAAGACTGCCGAGCACTACTACAACGCAAAACGCTATCCAGGCGACACGCACGGACAGGCAGCCATGATGTGGTGCTGCTATGCACTGACCCAACTTGAAAATGATGCGGTATCCGCCAATGACGGTGCTGCAGGCATCAAATAGTAACTCTAAACAACCATCAAATGAATCATTTGTACAAATTTCTCATGGCCATGGCGCTGCTCGTATCGGCAGGTATCAGCAGCGTCTACGCCCAGGATGACGGGAAAAGGAGAATTTCCGGTACCGTCACCGACGACAATGGCGAACCTTTGACAGGAGCCTATGTCTACATCAAAGACACACAGGTGGGAACTACGACCAACCTCGATGGTATTTATGTGATCGACATCGACCCCGATGACGAGCTTACTTTCAGCTTCGTGGGCTTCCTTGAGCAGACCGTAAAGCCTAAGGCTACGAGCAACACTCTCAATGTAAAACTCCAGCCTGACGCCCTGATGGCGGAAGAAGCAGTGGTCATCGCTTACGGTGCACAGAAACGCGAGGCAGTCGTCAGTGCGCTTTCCACCATCACTACAGATGACATAAAAGTCACCAGCAGCAACATCACATCCGCCCTTCAGGGTCAGATCCCGGGACTTATCTCCGTACAGCGTTCCGCCGAACCGGGCAGGGATGACGCAGAGTTCTGGATCCGCGGTGTATCCACCTTCAAGGGAGGCAGCACTCCTCTCGTACTCGTGGACGGTATTCCACGCGACATCGCTGATATCGAGCCGGATGAAATCGACTCTTTCAGCCTTTTGAAAGACGCTGCCGCTACTGCAGTGTACGGAGCGGAAGGTGCTAACGGCGTTATCCTCGTAACCACCAAACGAGGCCTGATATCCAAGCCGGAGATTTCTCTCCGCGTGGAACAATCCGTTGCTTCACCGTACAGACTTCCTGAATTCGTCGATTCCTGGACATACATGGAGCTTGCCAACGAGGCCCTCATGAACGACGGCTTCGCGCCTCAGTTCAGCGATGCAGAGATAGAACTTTACCGCACCGGAGCCGATCCTGACCTTTATCCTAACGTGGACTGGATGGACGAACTCATAAACAAAGCCGTCCACAGCCAGCGTTATACCATGAACTTCAGGGGAGGTGCTGAAAACGCCAAATATTTCGTATCCGGAGGATATTACCAGACCGACGGTATCTGGAAGAAGAACCCGGACACAAGGTACAACAGCAACTTCAGCTACGAGCGCTACAGCCTCCGAAGCAACATAGACCTGAAAGTCAGCAAGACCACTAACCTCTCCATCGACCTGGCAGGACAGTATGTGAACAGACGCACTTCCAACAGAAGCGCGGACGATATCTTCGGATTCATGCTGCACACTCCTCCGTACCTCTTCCCTGCCATATACAGTGACGGTACTTTCGCCACCTACCCTACAGAGGGCGACTCCAACAACCGTAACCCTTACAACATGCTTTACAACCAGGGTTACCGCAAATTCTACTCGACCCAGATACAGTCCAAGGTGACCATCGACCAGGATCTGAACTTCATCACCCCTGGTCTCAGCGCCAAGGGTATCGTCAGCTTCGACTACAATGCCGATGCAGAGACTCTTCGCGACTACTGGCCTTCCCTCTACCATGCTACAGGCAGGGACGAATACGGCAACCTCCAGTACACTACCATTTCTTCAGGTTCGCCTAATCTCGAAGACCCTGAATTCAAATCGAATACTTACACAAGGAAAATCTACATCGAAGGCTCGATAAACTACTCCCGCGTATTCGCCAACAAGCACGCCGTCGGAGCCATGCTCCTTTACAACATGAAGGAAAGACAGCTCAACAACCCGGTACTTCCGTACAGGAAACAAGGTCTGGTAGGCCGTGCCACCTACGGATACGACAACCGCTACTTTATCGAAGCCAACTTCGGTTATACAGGCTCCGAGACCTTCGCAAAAGGCCGCCGTTTCGGCTTCTTCCCTGCTGTCGGCGTCAGCTACCTGATTTCGAACGAAAGCTTCTATCCGGCAGACCTGAAAAAAGTCCTGAGCAACGCCAAGATAAGACTCTCGTACGGACGTACAGGTAACGACGACACTGGAGGCGACCGCTTCCTCTACAGGGCGCAGTTCTTCGAAGGTGACGGATTCAACTTCTACCAGGGCTACGGCTCAAATGGAGGTACCAGCTCCAGCAATATTGGAGAAGGTATCTACGACGAACTCTTCGAGAACATGACCCTCGGATGGGAAATCGAGACCAAACGCAACATAGGTATCGACCTTGGCTTCTTCACCAGGAACATCCAGCTGACCATCGACTACTTCAACAACACACGTACCGGCATCCTCCTCCAGAGGAACACCATCCCGGGAGTAGCCGGATTCCACGAGAAACCGTGGCAGAACTACGGTATCGTGAGAAACCAGGGTTTGGATGCCAGCCTCGAGCTCTACAAGAAATTCGGAGACTGGACAGTAAGCGCCCGCGGAACATTCACCTTCGCACGCAACAAGATTCTCGAGTACGACGAGCTCACCCCTCTGTACGACTACCAGAGAATCACCGGCACGAGGGTAAACGAGCAGACAGTCTACATCGCCGAAAGACTCTATACAGTGGAAGACTTCATCGTGACCGAGAATAACAACGGCACGTACTCTTACGAACTCAAACCGGGACTTCCTGACGTAGCTCTCGCCGGTACCCTCGGACCTGGAGATATCAAGTACAGGGACATGAACAACGACGGCATCATCGACTCGAACGACAAGGTCCGCGGAGTAGGTCACCCTTACACTCCTGAAATCAACTACGGTTTCGGTTTCAACGTGGAATGGAAAGGCATCTATGCCAGCGTATTCTTCACCGGAGTAGCCAACACCTCTGTCCTTCTCGCCAGCGGAAACAACCACTTCTGGCCGTTCAACTGGGGTATCGACAAAGGAAACTACCGCACCCAGTTCCTCGACAGATGGACAGCCGAGAATCCTTCCCAGGATGTCACCATGCCGAGAATCCACTCTCACTACAACTACAACGTGAACAAAGAGCCTAACACATGGTGGCTGCGCGATGGCAGCTTCCTCCGTCTGAAAAATGTCGAGATAGGATATGAACTGCCTAAGAAGGCTCTCGATGCGATACGGCTTGACGGAGTACGCTTCTACGTACTCGGAGAAAACCTCTGCGTCTGGGATCATATCAAATACTGGGACCCTGAAATGGGTAACAGAAACGGAGGTATGAGTTATCCGCGTTCGCGTACATTTACCTTCGGAGTTCAAATTGACTTCTAAACCATGGAAAAAATGAAAAACAACATAATAAAGACAATATTGGCAGCGGCAATGGCCGCAGGCACAGTAGTCTCATGCGACTATCTCGATGTCTCCGACGAACTTGCCGGAGGTCTTACGAGTTTCGACGAGGTCTTCAACAATGTCGACTATACCAAGAGATGGTACGGACAGATTTATGATAATCTTCCACAGTCTTCGCGTATGTGGAGCACGGCTGCCATGGGAAACTGCTGGTCGTTCTATGCCGACGAAGTATGGTGCCGTCAGGGCGCAACTTCGGGCAAATACAACGAATGGAACTCAGCCAGCACCACTTCCCACCGCTGGTACGACCTGTATGAATCCATCCGTCAGTGCAATATCTTCCTCGAGCAGGCTCATGCCATCACAGAAGATACCGGTACGGGAGCGGACAGGCTCTCTGAAGAGGAAGTAAACAGATACAAGGCAAATACCCGCTTCATGCGTGCCGCATACCACTTCTGGCTCTTCGAACAGTACGGGCCTATTCCTATCATAGAGCATTCTTTCACCCTCGAGGATGACCTTGACCAGCCGCGTAATTCGGTGGACGAAGTCGTAAACTGGATAGACAAGGAACTGACCGAGTGTATGGAAGGCATGGAACAGAAACCGTATACCGGCAACGAAAACTACAACGCCGTTCCTACCAAAGGCACCGCCCTCGCCCTTAGGGCGAAACTCTGGGCATACGCGGCAAGCCCTCTCTATAACGGCAGCTGGCCTTCAGGAGCAAGTGTAGTCAACAAGGACGGAAAGGCTCTTTTCCCTGACCCTGCCACTAAAGAAAATAAGATAAATACCGCAGTCAGCAAAATCAAGGAATTCATCGACTATGCAGAGGCCGGCAACTACAGCCTCGTAGATAAAGGAAATCCTGATGCAGACCTTTACAATGTCTTCATGGGTGACAACTCCGAGATAATCTGGGCCAATTCCGCACAGATGTGGGGCGGACTGAATTCGGAAAACTTCGACCAGCACTGCACCCCTCGTCAGATTAACGGCCTCGGCGGTATGGAAGTACTGCAGGAACTCGTGGATGACTTCTACTGTGCAGACGGCCTGCCTATCTCTGATGAGGAGGGAAGAGAACTAGGACTCAGCGGATCTCCGACTTACAACGAAACAGGTTTCACGAAGATGTATGCAGAAGATCCTGACAGATGGGCTGCATTCCCTGGTGTAGGAGATATAAACCAGACGAGCGATCAAACCGGTGCCATAAAAGACATCGAGGTATTCAACATGTACGTAAACCGCGAGCCTCGTTTCTACAACACCGTGACATTCTCCGGAAAGGTTTGGCAGGTCAACCATGATGAAATCCAGTTCTACTATGGCGGTCTATCGGACATGACCGTTGTCGACGGACGTCCTTACACCGGATACCTGCTTTTCAAGCGCTATTCGAGAGAACTTTACGGAGAAGGAGGTTCGAGCGAGGTGCTTACCGACTACAGACCGTCCATCATCTTCAGACTTGCGGAGTTCTACCTCCTCTATGCTGAAATGCTGAACGAGCAAAATCCTGACAATCCGGACATCCTCGTATATCTGAACAAAGTACGTAATCGTGCCGGCATTCCTGATATCGAAGAGCTGAATCCGGATATTCTCGGAAACCAGGAGGAGCTCCGCGCAGTCATCCAGAGAGAAAGCCGTATCGAGCTTGCGACCGAGGGACAGCGTTACTTCGATGTGCGCCGCTGGCTCATCGCTGAAGACGAGTCAGGACGTCAGGGAGGAGAATTCACCGGTATGAATCCTGCCGGTCCTGAGGCTATCGGAAGCGGCGGATTCTTCACCCGCACGTACTACACCACAAGATGGTTCGGAGACAAATGCTACCTCTACCCTATTCCACTCGACGAGATCAAGCGTAGCGACGTCCTCGTACAGAATCCGGGCTGGTAACAGACAGAACTGTTGAATCAGATTTATTATGAAGAAAATGAATATCAAATATTTTATAGCAGGCATGGCCGTCGTCCTGACGGCTGCCGCCTGCGAATCCAACATCCCGGAAGCCGGGACGATGGACGTAGATGCTGAAAGCATAGTTCTTGCCGACGGGCTCGCAAACGGGCTTCAGATATACATCGGCCAGACCGTAGAGCTCGAGGACTTGGTGACGGTTTTTCCTGAAAACGCTACCGACAGGGCCCAGACCTATCTTTCCTCCGATGAAACCGTCGCTACGGTGACAGCTCAGGGAGTGCTTACCGCTGTCGGTAAAGGTGACTGTACGATAGATGTTTATGTAGGCTCCAAAGGTCTTTATGCAAGTTTCGACGTAAATGTCGATGACGTGCCGCCTGTAGCTATCACTTCACTGCAGTTCCGCAGCGAGACTGCCGAATTCGAATTTGAAGAAGACGGTCAGACTATCGACCTTATGACATATCTCACTGTAGTTCCAGTAGAACACACTGAAGGCGTTAATTTCATATCGTCTAATACGGAAGTAGCTTCTGTAAACGCAAATACCGGTCAGCTGACTATCCACAAAATCGGCAAGACGACCATCACCGCAACTGCTGAAGCTAACCCCCAGCTCACCGATGAAATGGAAGTAGGTATCTTCACATGGGATATCGACGAATACGAGCGTTTCGAAGGCGATGCTGGAGGAGAGAAGGCGGCTGTCCCTTATACAGACGAGACATGGTATTGGACAATGACTTTCTCGGATGATCTGATGTCCGTAGGTGGAAGAAACAACAGTTTATACGCAATGCTTGACGGTCGTCCTATCGTAAACAGGAATCCTGGGCAAAAAGATGATGAAAACATTACAAATGGTTCCGCTTTCTGTGCAAAAGCCAGGGGTACAGCAGAAGACCACATTGCTTACTTCATAATAGATATGGGAAAACAACAGAAAGTAAACTACTTCCGTATCAGCAACATAAGCACTGTTACCGATGATGTGCTCGTCAGGTTCAAGAAGTTTACTGAAATTTCCGGAAGTAATGACGGCAATTCTTTCACCACCATCGCGAACGATGTTGATTTCACAACAGTACAAGAAGATGCAGCCAACAGGACTACCGGCAATATTGCAATTACCGAAAGTAATTACAGATATTTGAAATTTTCAATGAAAGGTCTCGAATGCTATGGACCGGCAGGCAAATATGGCGGGTCGGCCCAGATCGAAGAGTTCTATATGGGATATCAGGAAAAGAATTACGGAGAATAGAATAACAAAAAAACTTACAAGTAATGAAAACTACGAAACTTTTATTGCTGTTTGCAGCTGCCGGCCTCATGGCCGCAGCCTGCGAACAGGCAGAGACAGAGGACCAGACCGTTGCGGTCGAGTCCATATCTCTCGATGAAGCCATTTCAGAGGGCATCACCCTCACGGAAGGCGAGACTTACGAGATCGCCGACTTTGTCACAGTCCTGCCGGAAAACGCTACCGACAAGACCGTCACCTATTCTTCCTCGGACACTGAAAAGGCTGCCGTGTCTGAAGAAGGTGTAATCACCGCAGTTGCGGAGGGTACAGCAGACATTACAGTCACTGCCGGCGACAAGACCGCTACTTTCACTGTAACAGTGAAGCCTAAACCTGCCGGGACAGTGCCTGTCGAAAGCATCACCCTTGACGAGAGCATCGCAGAAGGTGCAACGCTCGAGACTGGCAAGACCCTCGACATCTCCAACCTCATCACCGTACTTCCGGAAAATGCCACGGACAAGAGCGTGAAATACTCTTCTTCAGCTGAAGAATATGCCACAGTCTCTGATGCCGGTGTAATCACAGCTGTAGCTGCCGGGGAGGCAACTATCACAGTGACCTCCGCGAGCGACGCCAAAGTCTCGGCTTCCTTCAAACTTACCGTCACTGCTGCCGAACCTGCAGGGAACATTACCGGAATCACTGTTTCCGAGGAAGGAAAGGCCCTTACCTACACCTCTGAAGTACGCGGGACTACTGACCTTGCACAGTTCATCACCACGACTCCTGCAGAGCACACCGACGGGCTCACCTACTCCTCTTCAGACGAGAAAGTGGCAACTGTTTCCGAAGACGGGAAGCTTACCATCGTAGCAGCAGGTACAGCCACCATCACAGTGGCTGCCGAGAGCAATTCCGAGGTCAATGCCACCATCTCCGTGACCGTCAACCAGTATGTAGGCGACTACCCTCGCTTCGAAGGGGACGAGAATGACGAGCAGGCTAGCCTACCGCTTTCTGAAGAAAACTGGTACTGGACAATGACGTTCTCTGATGAACTCCTGACCCCAGATGTCGAGAAGCTGGTAAACGGAAGGAACAACAGTCTTACTGCAATGCTTGACGGCAGAACTGTAGCCACTCGAGGCGGCACCGATGATGCTGCTTTGACAAACGGAACCGCGTTCTGTGTGAAAAACAGGGGTACGGCTGCCGACCACGAGGCATATTTCACCATAGATATGGGACGGCCACAACTAGTAAACTATTTCCGTATCAGCAATATCAGTACACACAAGGATGATGTCCGTACAAGATTTTATAAATTCAACAAGATAGAAGGCAGCAACGACGGTAATTCCTTTACATCAATCGTGACAGAACTCAATTTCAAAGATGTCCAGGCTGTCATTGAAAACAGGAACAGCGGAAATATTACGATACCTGAATCCAACTACAGATACCTGAAATTTACATTCAAGGGAACCGAATGCTTCGGACCTGACGGCCAAGCAGGTGCAACAGCCCAGATCGAAGAGTTCTACCTCGGCTACGAAGCTGCAGAATAGCATAACAACACACTGATGGACCCTGCCGGATTCCATCAATGTAAATCCACAAGAGAGGGGCGGGACCTGCGATTCCCGCCCCTCCTTCATATAGCTGGCTGACATAGCACAGGGGTGCCCGTGACCATGGACGGTCTTCCGGGCACCCCTTACACTTTATACCACCGGCACAGGCTACAGCTATATCCGCTCTATCTCCTCGCGCGGAAGTCCTGTGGCCTGCATTATTGTCTCCACCGGGATGCCCATCCTTTTCATCGCTCCGGCAACTTCAGCCTTCCCTTCCTGCAGGCCGGCCCGGATACCGTCTTTCTTCGCGGTGTTGATGATGTTGTAATAGTCGCGTTCCGTTATCATATTCTTCTCGTAGCTTAGTTTCTGCGCCTTGTCGAATTTCGATATCTCGCACGCCCGGAACAACCTCTCGAGCGCCTCTACCCGAAGGTCCTCCGGAAGCCTGTCCAGAGTCCCGATGTGCTTCAGGGCATAGCACCATTTATCAACCAGTGTCCCACAGTCCTCGAGAGGCTTCCTGAACCTGTTCAACTCTACAAAGATACAAGAAATTGTCTCATCCGGAACATCGCCCATGGCTTTTTCCCTGAAAGTGTACTCCGTCACCACATGCTCTTCCCATTCCTGCCCCGTCCTGCCGGAAATCTCGGCATCTCCGCTCAACAGGCAGATAAAATAAACCGGGGGAAGCTCATACTCCTGCCTGTCGCCTTTCCTGCTGCCGGAAGAATAAACCAGGGAAGAATACAGCACACATCTCCTGAACAGGTTCTCCTGCCTGTAGCACTGCATCTCCACTATGAACTCCGACCCTTCATCCCCGGTGCACCGCAGGTCCAGCCGCACACTCTTGTTCGAGAGGCTAAACCCCGGGATTTCCGTGGTGGCATAGGAGATGTCCTTCACGCTCCTGCTTTCCGGAAGCAGGACATTGATGAGGTCAATAAGGACATCCTTGTTCCTGTGATCGCCGAACACGGCTTTGAACCCAGCGTCCGAAAGGATGTCAACATATCTCTGCACAATGATTGCCGGCTGCTCCATAATATCTGAATGAAAAATTTCCGGCAGCAAATAAGACACATTTTCCCGAAATAAGCTTTAAAAAAGAGAAAAACCTCACGAATTGCTCCTTTTTACCATTTTTTTGCGGTCCAGACAGCGATATGAGAAGATTCTGCTATTATTTGAGATGATTGTACAATACAGGTCCGGCATTTTTACCTTTATTTGAGGTTACATAATTATACACTGACAATACCGTAGAATGAAAAAGACTACAACCCTCATCCTAGCACTTTCCGTTGCAGCCATAGCCTGCAGGAAAACAGACACCGTCACCGCACCAGGGCAGGAGCCGGGACCTTCTCCTGAACCTCAGGCAATCTCCATCTCAATATCGGCAGAAGGATTCATCCCTGACGGAAATGATGAAGCGGACGGTACTGTGGCAATACCGGAATTTTCCGAAGGCGACGCCTGCGGCCTCTATATAATCAAAGACGGCAGCATATCCGGTACCAACCTGAAAATTTCGGCCTCGACTTCCGGCGGAACCCTTGAGTGGAATGCCGCAAGCGGAGAAGAACCGGTTTTTGAAGAAGGTAGCAGATATTTCATCTACTATCCTTATCTGGAAGACATACATATGTCAGACAAGACAGAATCCGGTGTCGGAGAAGGGGCCTCGGCAAAAGAGTTCTTTGCAAGACTCGTATCGTCCTGGACACCTGCCGGGGACCAGAGCAGCAGAGACGGCTTCACAACATCGGACCTGATGATTGCCGAAGGCACAGCCTCCGAGGCAGATGACAACACCGTACAGGTTTCATTCATACTCGGGCACACGATGGCCCTGGCTGTCATAACAAAGCCGCAGGATATATACGACTTCAGAGAAGAGTCAATCCCTGACTATACCGTCACCTACACCCCGGAATTTTCCGGTGTAAAACCGATGGCGTACAACGGAAAATACATCTGCATAGTCAAGCCCGGCGGCGTGACTGAAATCCAGCTTTCCTTCGGGGAAGACCGGAGCAGGACAGTACAGGCCGGGAACAACGCCGCAGGGACTTACGGAACCTTCGGGATATCATCAACCACCAACTGCACACTTACGGCAGGAGACTACTACTGCAGGGACAAGGACGGGAACGGCTATGTAATACCACAGACAGCCGCATCCACCATGGATGAGGAGACGCAGGTAATAGGCGTAGTATTCCATACAGGCCGGCATGAACAGGACAACCTTTCCGACTACACAAAGGCCATCGCAGCGGACAGGCCTGTACCCGGGGATGGTATACACGGGTATGTAATGGCACTCACGGATGCACAGAACGGTGCGTCCGGAAGCCTGAAGTGGGCCCGGGAACGGGTGGTCATAGGCGAAAACCCTACCTTGAGCCAGGGAACAAGTGTTGACAAGACAGACTGGAACGGGTATTACAACTCCTGCCAGATACATGCCTTCTCTGACCGGTATCCGGATAATTTCCCGATGACATTCTTCCCGGCAGCTCTCGCTGCAGAGACATACGGACAAAGAACTGTCGACCAGGACGGTAACCCTACCGGTGACTACGGGTGGCAGACACGGTTCGCAGCCCCGTCCGGAAGTAGCGGATGGTTCCTGCCTTCCGCCGGGCAGGTATCATTCCTGTGTGAAAACCAGGAGTTCCTGACCGGACAAATCCAGAAAGTCAAGGAAAGTATCCCAGAAAGCGACCCTGCCCGGGATTATATCGGCTGGATCCCGTCCCCACTGACGTACGTATGGACGTCGACAGAATACGGCAACCAGCCGCTGCAGGCCTACGGGGTATATGTGGCCATACCGACGAGCATGAGTTTCGGGGATGCGAACTGGCAGAACAAGGATGGTGCGTATGCAGTCCGTCCCATCCTCGCATTCTGACATATAATTGGCACTACATACCAGGATAATCACAGATAACATGAAAAAATTACTACTTGTAATCATTTCCATGGGCTTCGCATTCGGGGCGCAAGCTCAATGGCAGAGCCTGTTCAACGGCAAAAACTTCAAAGGCTGGGAAAAAGCCGGCGGCGACGCCGTATATGAAATCACCGACGGGGCCATAGTCGGCATCAGCAAGACCGGGACCCCAAATACATTCCTGCGGACGGAAAAGGAATATGGAGACTTCATCCTTGAGTACCTTTTCAAGGTGGACGAAGGACTGAACTCCGGAGTACAGTTCCGCAGCCACACCAATGAAAAAGGCAGGGTCTACGGATACCAGTGCGAAATCGACCCTTCCGAGAGGGCATGGTCCGCAGGTATCTATGACGAAGCAAGGCTCGGATGGCTGTATCCCCTCACGTGCAACCATGAGGCCCAGGCAGCATTCCGCCACGGAGACTGGAACAAGGTACGCATCGAAGCTGTCGGCAACAGACTCCGCACATGGATAAACGGAGTCCCGGCAGCCGATGTGCTTGATGCACAGAATGCTTCCGGATTCATCGCCCTCCAGGTACACTCCATCGGGAAAAACGAGGCCATGGCCGGGAAAAAGGTCTGCTGGAAAGACATACGAATCATGACGGAAGGCCTCGAATACGAAATCCTGCCGGAAACCGGCATTGCCCAGCACAACTGCATCCCGAATACCATTTCAGAACGGGAGGCCGCCGAAGGCTGGAAACTGCTCTGGGACGGCAAGACCACCAAGGGATGGAGGAGCCACAACAAACCGGAATTCCCGGCAAAGGGCTGGCACATAGAGGACGGAATACTCGTGGTGGAAGCGGCTGACGGGGCGGAATCCGGCAACGGCGGAGACATCATCACCACGGAAAAATATACCGACTTCATACTTTCTGTAGACTTCAAGATTACCGAAGGAGCCAACAGCGGTATCAAATACTTCGTCAACCCTGACGTAAACAACGCCAACGCCGGTTCCGCCATAGGCTGCGAATACCAGATTCTCGACGACCTCAGGCATCCCGACGCAAAGCTCGGTGTAAAGGGCAACCGTACCCTCGGCTCTCTTTACGACCTCATCCCTGCCCCTGCCGACAAGCCTTTCCGCAGCGGATTCTTCAACAATGCAGTCATCGTCGTGAAGGGAAATCACGTCGAGCACTGGCTCAACGGGACCAAACTTCTCGAATATGAAAGGAACACGCAGATGTTCAACGCCCTGGTGGCCTATAGCAAATACAGGAACTGGGTAAACTTCGGCAACTTCGAAAGCGGGCACATCCTTATCCAGGACCACGGGAATGAAGTAATGTACAAAAACATAAAAATCAAGGAACTGTAGTATGTCTGACAAGAAAATATCACGCAGGAGCTTCCTGCAGACAGCGGCCGTGGCAGGAAGCGCAGCCCTCCTGATGCCTTCCCTGGCCGCGTGCAGCAACGGAAAAAGGACTGCAGGCCCCAGGACAGTAGGGGCAAATGACAAGGTGAACCTTGCGCTCATCGGCATAGGCAACAGGGGAAACGAGGTTTCCAAACAGCTCATGGCCACAGGACTGTGCAACATAGTCGCGCTCTGCGACACGGACATGGGGGCCAAGCATACACGGGAAGTAATGTCGCTGTGCCCCGGTGTCCCGCAGTTCCGGGACTTCCGCGAGATGTTCGCCAAGATGTCTCCGGAGATAGATGCCGTCATGGTGGCGACTCCGGACCACAGCCACTTCCCTATCTGCATGGCAGCCATGCGGGAAGGGATTCACGTCTATGTGGAAAAGCCGCTCGCCAGGACATTCTATGAATGCGAGCTGCTGATGGAGGCCGAGAAGAAATACGGGGTCGTGACCCAGATGGGGAACCAGGGGCATTCCGAAGCCAACTACTTCCAGTTCAAGGCCTGGAAAGAAGCTGGCATCATCAGGGATGTGACCGCAGTGACCGCCCACATGAACAACCCGCGCCGCTGGCATGGCTGGGACCCGGCGATAAGCTCATACCCGGCAGCAGAGCCTGTCCCGTCCACACTCGACTGGGATACCTGGCTCTGCGGCATACAGGAACACGCCTACAACCATGACTATGTGAACGGACAGTGGAGGTGCTGGTACGACATGGGCATGGGTGTCCTCGGAGACTGGGGAGCCCATATCCTGGACACCGTCCACGAATTCCTCGAGCTCGGGCTGCCGACAGAGGTGGAACCTCTCTACCTCAAGGGGCACAACAGGTTCTTCTATCCGATGTCCTCTACCCTCAAGTTCCATTTCCCGGAAAGGAAGGAAATGCCGGCTGTGGACATAACCTGGTACGACGGCCTGGACAACATCCCGGAACTCCCTGCAGGATACGGTGTCTCGGAACTCGACCCGAACATCCCGTCAGTGGCAGGAGGGAAAATCGAGTCGATGAAAGTGAACCCTGGAAAAGAGATATACTCCAAGGAGTTGACCTTCAAGGGCGGGACCCACGGCAGCACCCTGTCCATAATCCCGGAAGAAAAGGCCAGGGACATGGCCGGGAAGCTTCCGGAAGTCCCGGAAAGCACGTCGAACCACTACGCGAACTTCCTGCTCTCCGTCATCGGCAAGGAAAAGCCACGTTCACCATTCTCCGTCGCCGGACCGCTCAGCCAGGTATTCTGCCTCGGTGTAATAAGCCAGTGGACTGGCGAGCGCATCGTGTTCGACCGGGAGAAAAAGCAGATAACGAACAACCCTCTTGCAAACCAGCTGCTCTGGGGAGCCATACCGAGGGAAGCCTGGAGAGAATATTATAAACTATAGTATCAGATGAAGAATATTATAAACTATAGCATCAGATGACAATTATGAAAATATCAAGATTGATTTCAGCTGCAGCCGCCTGCCTGCTGCTCTGCGGGACAGCCACGGCACAGGTCACCCTGTCGGAAAACGGCTCCGGCAAGGCAACAGTGGTCCTTGCTGACGGGAAGAACGCGGCAGTATTGTGCTACGACAGCGAGGACGCGGCCGTAGTCAGGACCGCGGCGGAACTCCTTGCCTCCGATGTGGAAAAGGTCACCGGCCAGAAGCTGCTCCTGGCAGAGGACGAAGAAACTGCCGCCGGTGCCAGGTATGCGATAATAGCCGGGACGATAGACTCCTCTTCATGGATTGACGCCCTCTCGGAGAAAGGGAAGATTGACGTATCTTCCGTCGAGGGCGGATGGGAACGCTATGCGGTCCGCCTTGTCGACAACCCTTTCAAAGGTATCAGGAAGGCGGTGGTGATAGCCGGCAGCGACCGCAGGGGTACGGCCTACGGCCTCATGGACATAAGCCGGGAAATAGGCGTGAGCCCGTGGTACTGGTGGCTCGACGCACCTGTGGAGCACAGGGACAGGTTAGCCGTGGAAGTGGCCGGCTTCGACTCGAAGACCCCGTCGGTCAAGTACCGCGGCATCTTCATCAACGACGAGGACTGGGGAATCCTGCGCTGGGCGAAGAACAATTTCGAGAAGGAAAGAGGCAACATAGGGCCGAAGACCTACGACAAGGTCTGCGAGCTTATCCTGCGCCTGAAGGCAAACATGCTCGCACCGGCAATGCACGAGGCCTCCACCGCCTTCTACCAGATTCCTGAAAACAAGGAGATAGCGGACCGTTACGCTGTGATAATAACCACTTCCCACTGCGAGCCGCTGCTCCTCAACACTGCAAGCGAGTGGCATTCCGACAGATACGGGGAATGGAACTACAATACCAACAAGGAGAGGGTCGACAGCGTACTGAAAGCGCGGGTGACCGAAGCCGCCCCTTACGAGAATGTATATACCCTGGCCCTGCGCGGGCTGCACGACAAGGCCATGAGCGGGGACGGGGACATGGACGCCAGGAAAGAGACAATGCAGAGGGCCCTCGACGCCCAGAGGCAGATACTCTCCGATGTGCTCGGAAAAGACGCGGAGGATATTCCGCAGGCTTTCACTCCTTACAAGGAAGTCCTGGACGTCTTCAACAGGGGGCTGGAGCTCCCGGACGACGTCACCATAATATGGCCGGACGACAACTACGGCTACATGAAACGGCTCAGCAGCCCCAAGGAGCAGCTGCGTTCCGGCAGGTCGGGAGTCTACTACCACTCCTCGTACCTGGGACGTCCGCACGATTACCTGTGGATGAACACCACATCCCCTACAGTGATGTACGAGGAACTCCGCAAGGCCTACGACGCCACTGCGGACAGGATCTGGCTCCTCAACTCCGGGGACATAAAGTCCTGCGAGTTCGCAGTGGACTTCTTCCTTGCCATGGCCTACGACATAGATGCCTTCGACTACAGCCGGGCCGCCACATACCGGGCTGAATGGCTCGCCGGCATGCTCGGCGGGCAATATTACGATGCCCTGGTCCCTATCTTCGACGAATTCTACCACCAGGCCTTCGTCCGCAAGCCGGAATTCATGGGCTGGGGCTATCAGTGGACCACCGACAAGATAGGCAACGAGAGGAATTCCGACACTGACTTCTCCTTCGCCAATTACCGGGAGGCCGAGAGGCGGCTTGCCGCATACGGAAGGATTGCATCCGAGGCCACTGCCCTGCTGGAAGACATGCCGGAAAGCCACAAGGCCTGCTTCTATGAAGCCGTCTACTATCCTGTAAAGGCCTGCGAGCTGCTGAACCGGCAGGTACTTCTCGGGCAGAAGAACAGATGGTACTCCATACAGCACCGTGCCGCCACGGACGGGCTTGCCGCCACCGTGAAAGAGTGCTACGACAGCCTGCGGACCATAACCGACGGCTACAACAAGCTTCTGGACGGGAAATGGGACCATATAATGACCATGGGTCAGGGCTTCGCCTCATCCTATTTCAAGATGCCGGAACTCCGGACAACGGAACTGGCCGGAAAGCCTGAAATGGGCATAATGACAGAGAACGAAGGTTCGCTGAACGGAGTGAGCAGCTACCATCTCCTGCCGGCATTCAACAAGTATCTGCCAAAGAGCTATTTCATAGATGTTTTCAACAAGGGTAAGGGGGAGCTTTCCTGGACAGCTTCGGCAGACTGCGGCTGGATACTGCTCGACAAGAAGTCCGGCAGGACCGCCACGGAGGAAAGGATAGAGGTTTCCGTGGACTGGGATTCAGTCCCTTCCGGAGAGCGTGTGCAAGGTTCAGTCAGCATCAAGGACGCCGACGGCAACAGCGCACAGGTGCTTGTGTCCGTATTCAACCCGGAATCGCCGTCCGTTGAAGAAGTCTCAGGCATGTACATGCAGGACAACGGGGTAATCTCCATCGATGCGGCCGGCTTCCACCGGAAGAAGGAGAACGATGATATTAAGATCATTACGATTCCGAACCTCGGGGTTGAGAACACCGCCATCCAGCTCGGGGACCCGATGAAGCCGAAACAGAATACCCGCGGCAGGAACTGTCCGCTCGTGGAATACGACTTCTATACTTTCGAGCAGGGTTCCGTGGACGTCTATACCTACGTTCTCCCGACCTTCGTCCTGAACGCCGACAGGGGCTATGCAGGGCATGAGGCCACGAATCTCGAGACCCAGTACGGGGTATGCATCGACGAGGTTCCAGTCATGAACCCTTCCACATCCTCGATAGAATACGCCCAGATCTGGTATGAGAGCGTCCTGATGAACTGCAGGGTGAACAAGACCACCCTCCATATCGGCAAGCCGGGCAAGCACACCCTGAAGATTCTATGCGGGGATGCCGGCACGGTACTCCAGAAGGTGGTGATTGATTTCGGAGGGATGAAACGCTCCTATCTCGGTCCCCAGCCTACGAAGGTGGAATAAAGACAGCTGCATTGTTTTTCCGGGTTGTTTTTTACTGCAGAAGAACAGTTTATTTGTATTTTTGCAGAAAATCCCCTGCGGGGGCCCAGAAAAACAACAGTCATGTCGCACGAAATCAGAAACACGGAACTTTGGCCTGACGGAAGGCTGAAGATAGAATGGGTAAGACACAATATGCCCCTCCTGAACGGTCTTGAAAAGGAATTTTCCGGAACCAGACCGTTCGAGGGGCTTAAAATTGCCCTCTCGGTACACCTCGAGGCAAAGACGGCATACCTCTGCGAAGTCCTTGCCGCCGGAGGCGCGGAAATGTATGTCACGGGAAGCAACCCCCTGTCCACACAGGATGACATAGCGGCGGCCCTCGTCCACAAAGGGATGAACGTGTTCGCCTGGTACGGGGCCACTTCAGAAGAATACGGGCATCACATCCGCAAGGTTCTCGAAGCAGGGCCGAACATCATAATCGACGACGGGGGTGACCTTGTGTCGCTGATGCACGCCGAGTTCCCTCACCTGATCCCTGGCGTGATAGGAGGCTGCGAGGAGACCACCACCGGAATCCTCAGGCTGCAGGCCATGGACAAGGCAGGGAAGCTCATGTTCCCGATGATGCTCGTGAACAATGCAGACTGCAAGCACCTGTTCGACAACCGCTACGGCACGGGACAGTCCGTATGGACAGGGATAAACCGCACCACCAACCTGATTGTCGCAGGGAAGAACGTGGTAGTGGCAGGTTACGGCTGGTGCGGGAAAGGAGTGGCGATGAGGGCGAAAGGTCTCGGTGCGGAGGTCATTGTCACGGAAGTGGACCCGATAAAGGCCATGGAGGCCGTCATGGACGGGTTCAAGGTGATGAAGATGTCCAAAGCGGCATCGGAGGGTGACATTTTCGTTACAGTGACCGGATGCAAGTCGGTCATCACGGAGCAGGACTTCCTGAAGATGAAAGACGGGGCCATCTGCTGCAACGCCGGGCATTTCGACGTGGAAGTGGACGTCGCGGCACTCAGGCGAATTGCCGTTGAAGCCAGGCCTGCCAGGCAGAACATCATGGGCTACAGGCTCGCAAACGGGAACACGGTATACATAATAGCTGAAGGACGGCTTGTGAACCTGGCTGCGGGAGACGGGCATCCGGCGGAGATAATGGACATGTCCTTCGCCATCCAGTGCCTGAGCGCGAAATACCTCGTGGAGCACAGGGATTCCATCCCGAGGGAGCCTGGCAGGATGATAAACGAAGTACCGGAACAGATAGACCACGAGGTGGCCGTACGGGAGCTCGCCAGCTGGGGCTGCGAGATAGACGAGCTCACCCCGGAACAGAAGGCATACCTGTACGGCAACGACTGACAACTCAATCAACCAATTAAAACAAGAGGGGATATGTTTGGAAAGGAAATATATGCCGGAAGGCGCAGAAGGCTGCTGGGGCTGATGAAGGATGCCGGGCAGAGCGGGCTGGCGATATTCGCGGGAAACGCGGAGGCGCCGCAGAACTACAGGGGGAACGACTACAAGTTCCGTCAGGAAAGCTCGTTCCTGTACTATTGGGGAATAGATGAACCGCGATTCGCGGCAATACTCGACCTTGACAGCGGGCAGGAGACCCTCTTCGGGGACGATGTGGACATCGACGACATCATCTGGATGGGCACCCAGCCCACTGTGGCATCCAAAGGAGAAAATACCGGGGTCAGCCATACGGGACCGTATGAAGGATTCTCCGCTGAAGTGAAAAAGGCGAAGGCCTCCGGGCGGGACATACATTTCCTCCCGCCGTCGAGATACTACAACACAATGCTTCTGGCCGGGCTCATGGGCTGTCCTCCGGAAAACGTCCGCAGGACAGCAGACATAGCCTCGTCGGGGAAACCCTCCGCCTCGCTTGCGCTTACGCGGGCGGTAATATCCATGAGGCTCATCAAGGAAGCCTGCGAGATAGAGGAGATTGACAAGGCCTGCGAGATAGGCTACCTGATGCACACAGCGGCAAGGAACGCCTGCAAGCCAGGAGTGAAGGAGCAGGACATCGTAGGGCTGATGGAAGGGGTCACCATCTCAAAAGGCTGGGGAGTATCGTTCACCACCATCCTGTCGCAGAACGGGGAGACCCTGCACAACCACTCCCACCACCAGGTCATCACCCCAGGCAGGATGCTCCTTATAGACGCCGGGGCGGAAAGCAATACCCACTATGCATCTGACTTCACGAGGACCCTTCCGTGCAGCGGCAGGTTCACGCAGAAGCAGCGAGACATCTACGACATCGTGGCGGGATGCAACGAGCTGGCCTACCAGCTTGCCGCGCCGGGTGTCGCATACAGGGAAGTTCACATAGCGGTAGCGGCGAAGATGCTCGACGGGCTGAAAGCGCTCGGGCTCGTGAACGGGCATATCGATGACATGGTGAAGGAAGGCATAGCCGGGCTGTTCATGCCGCACGGGCTCGGGCACAACATGGGTATCGATGTCCACGACATGGAGGATCTCGGGGAAGATCTCGTGGGCTACGACGATGACCAGAAGCGTTCTTCCCAGCTCGGACTCGGCTCCCTGCGTATGGCCAGGAGGCTGAAACCGGGTCATGTCATCACGGACGAGCCGGGGATTTACTTTGTACCTGCCCTCATCGCCAAGTGGAAGGCCGAAGGGACGGACAAGGGGATGGTAAACTACGCGGCCGTGGAGAAATACCTCGATTTCGGCGGGATAAGGCTGGAAGACGACCTGCTTGTCACTGAAGACGGGTGCAGGAGGCTCGGGCCTCACAGGCTGCCTATAGAAGCTTCCGACGTCGAGGAATCTATGCTGGGATAAGGCAGGTACATGACCCCAGCAATAAAAGAGAGAGGGTGACCCAAAAGCCCCAAAAAAGTCCCGTAGGGACCGCACCGGGTAGGTGCGAGATCCCCCTAACCGAGTGGTAAGCCGAGTGGCATATCGGAATGTATTCCGATATGTCCGAGGCGTAACGAGGAAAAGCAATGAAATTGCTTAATAGGGGGTGCAGGGGGTTAGGATGGGTCCAGGTTAAACTGAAGTTTTTCCATATCCTCACCTCGGCAATTTGTGAAAGCACAATTGCTCTCTGTTCGTCAATGGTTTCGAAGAAAGACGTTTGAGGGTGACACAAAATCTCTTTTGTGTCACCCTCCCTCTTTATATTTGCATTGGGTATAATATCTAGAATGATACCGGACCTGTATAAGTGACATGATGTGATCTGCCGGACTCATCTACAAGATCCGCAACACAAGTGTAATTGTCACCATCAGCCGTTATTTCAAGGGAACCGGAAGCAAGATCAATAGTTTCTTCCCCAATTTCAACGCCTGAATTGGATGCCAATGTCATTGCACTGTATGCATCCGAGTCGTAATTATAAGTGCCTGTCACCAGTGTATGGTTATCGTCTACAGTGCTGTAAAGCTCGAAAAAGTAAGTTACCGAAACGCCTCCGGCAGTTCCTGTCATTGTTACATTGAAACCACTCTCACCATTATTTCCATCTGCGCCGAAGAATGCCGCAGTGAAACTGTCTGCCTGTACATTATAATCCCCGGTTTCCCCTCCGGTGTCAGGTTCCTTGCCTGCCTGGGCCACCGATATGGTTTTAGTAAGGGTGACATTGGTATTGTAAGTATAGGTGATGGTAATCGTCGCGTTCCTTACGGATTCCGAATCGTTTGCCAATGCCGTACAGAAAAAAGTCGCTCCCCTGAAACTTCCTGAAGAATTCTCTTTGTCCAGGACAATCCAGTCCGCATCCGCATCAAAAGAGAATGCCCCATTCTGTATACCGTTGTCAACACTGACCATAAGCTCGATTTGGTCGCCCTCGGCCTGGACCTCAATATTGTCTTGTCCCACCAAAATTATTTCCGTAGGGACAAGCTCTGTAGCGGCCTGGGATACGGTAACGGTGGCATTCACGGTCTTGCCTTCCTCTCCATAGGTATAGGTCACGGTAAGGGTAGCTTTACGGGCGTCAGTCGTCAGGTTCCTGTCAAGGGAAATATCCACATTGCTGCCATTGACAGCCGGGTGCAGCCAATCGGCATCGGAATCAGCCGAAAGCACTCCGCCGGCCACTTCATTCTCAACAGAGACCGCGAGGGTGGCAGACAATTCAGCATCATCCTCCGGGTCAGCCGGGAAGGTCTCGAAAGTGTCAGGCTTCAGGGTCAGCACAGGATCTACGGCCGGAGTATCGGGTTCATCTGCAGCAGCCTGCACCACATCGAACGTGGCAGTCACGGACTCGCCATCACCGTAAGAATAGGTCACTGTGACAGTTCCTGTCCTGGATTCACTACCTTCATTGGAAGTGACAGTGAAGCCTATCTCACCGGCTGTCTCCGTATCAAGGCCGGTTATCCATTGCGAACCGGTGGCCGATGCCGAGACCTCGGCCCCTTCCACACCGTTCTCGACAGTATATTTGACTGTATATGCCTTTCCTTCCGCATCAACATTGATTTCGCCCTTCTCAATGGCAAGTACAGGCACAACGTCTCCGGTCCCGTCTGAAGGATCGTCAGGGTTAGTTTCCTCACAGCCTGTAAGGCTGAATGCAGCGAAGGCGACCATCATCGCCGGGACTGCAGCAAAATAAAAATTCCTTTTCATAATTCTGGGGTTTAATAGTTAAATGTCAAGTTCTTGTAAATAAATCGTATAAGTCGGCAGCAACCATCAGGAATCAGAGCCAGCCCCCGTTCCCGGAGACATTCACCCTGGAGATTACCGAGACCACGACATCCACAGGCATCCCGGACGGAGCCCCGTCCGGATTCTCGGAATCGCCCCCGGCAAGGTAGCTGAGACCTATCCTTGCGGACCCGGTCCGCTGCGGATGAATCCTGAGTACACCTCCGGCAACCTCCGGCATGGATTCCAGGCCGAGAGCTCCGTAATCATCATCGGAGACAGTAACACGGACATTCCTTATCCATCCGGCATTTCCCCCGAGATAAGGGGTAAGGTCTATTTCCGAGACCTTGCCGACAGGGACGGAAACACACGGCACACCGTCTATCCTCATAAGGAATCTCCAGGCGTCGGCGACCCCCGTCCCCATATTGTACCGGTAAGGGGAGAGAGGGAGGGAACCTATGGTGTAGTAGGTCCAGTCCACGACCGTACGCTTCGTGCCCTCAAGATAACTGTCGATATCGTCCGCCGAGGAAAGGAGCATGGATATGAACTCCTCCCTCGTGAAGTGACGCCCTGTCTGCAGGGCGTAGGAGAGGCCGAGGGCCGCAATACCGGCCACATGAGGACAGGCCATCGACGAGCCGTCCATATAGCCGTATTCCGCCGCACGGTATTGGCCGTTCGGGGCCCCGTTCGTATAGAGAGGGATGGACTCGGTCGGCATCGTGGAGTAAATGCACGGGGAATCTGTCCCGGGATATTCCACACCTCCGGTGAAGCGGTCCCCGCCCGGAGCGCTTATGTCACAGCCGGGACCGTAGTTGGTATAGCAGGCCGGCAGGTTGTCACAGGAGATGGAGCCCACGGAAATACAGCCTTTGTATGCCCCGGGATATGTCACCATCGCGGAATGGTCGTTTCCTGCGGCAAAGACCACTATTCCTCCATCCAGGGCACTGCAGTTGCTCCTGCCCATGAAATAGTCCAGCGCGTCGGCCTCCACGCACTCCTCCCCCGAACGGAACTGCGCATCGTCGGTGAATACTCCGGAAGCGAAACCAAACGAACAGGACAGGACAGAAGCGCCCATGTCCGCTGCATAGGTTATGGCCTTGGCGCAGGTCAGGACATCCCCGCCGGACATCCCGTCGAAGACCTGACAGGACATTATCCTGACCCCGTCCCCGGAACCGGTACCGCCCGCCACCCCGCAGACCCCGGTGGAATTGTTGTTGACGGCGGCTATGGTGCCGGCGATATGGGTGGCATGCCCGCTGTCGCCCGGCCTGTTGAAAGAGACGTCTCCGGCATTCGATACGGAAGCCACGAAGTTGCAGCCATAGTAGTCATCAGTATAGCCGTTGTTGTCATCGTCAATGCCGTTGCCCGGAATCTCGGCAGTATTTACCCACATATTCTGCTGCAAATCAGGGTGATCGTACTGGACTCCCTCGTCCACGACTGCCACTATCACCCTCGGGTCTCCTCCGGTCACCCTCCAGGCATCGTAGACATTGATGTCCGCCCCGGGCATGGCCGTGGAGGCAATGCTGAGGCTGCCTGTGTTGCGGTAGTTCCACTGAAGGCCGAGGCCGCTGTCGTTGAAGCGTCCTGCAGAAGCCGCCTTCGTCCGTGGCGCCGGCCAGGAAAGGCCGTCAGAAGCCTTGTGCAGACGGGAATTGAACTGGACTTTCGTCACCCCGTCCACACCGGCAAGGAGCTCCGCCGCATACTCCAGGCCCACAGAGGTGTCGAATGCCACGGAATACCATCTGTCCAGGACTCCGCGTCCGGCCTCACCCGCGGAAGGGAACACCTTCTCCACGGACGTGGCGGATATGGCGGAAAGTGCCTCTGCCATCTCCTCCGAGCCGGGGACAGACCCGTCCTCGACAAAGAAGATGAGCTTTCCGGGGACAGCGTCCACAGAAGTGTTCAATATCCTGTCGGCCGTTCCCGCCATGCCCCCTTCCGGGGCCATGCCGTCAAGGCCGGCCGTGCACGAAAGTATCACGGGCACAGCCGCCAGCACGGATAATATTCTCGGAAAAATCCCCATGTTCCAGAACCTCCGCAAGTCTCGGTCAATTTGCTGTATCCCGGGTGAGAACCATGTCGGACACTGCGCACTGGTATGCCACCCATCCGGTGGAATAGAGCATCATGTTCGGATAAAAGCCCTGGGTCCTGGCCGAGATGGTCATGGTGTTCCCGTCAGGGGAAAGGGTGACCTCCAGGGACTTGTCGTCGGAAACCTCGAGGTCCTCGTATCTGAAGGCCTTCATGTACACCGGCCCGAGAGGTTCGAATACAGGAGTCTGGTACTCTGTCACGTCCACGGATATGCTGTCGTCATCCCCGACTGTAAGTATGAGCTTCGGGCCGTACTGCTTGAGCAGCTCCCTTTCCGGGAGGTCATGCAGGCTCATGTCGTCTATGGACACGTACTCGGTGCTGCCGTACTGGTACAGCATCAGGGCGAGTTCATTGTACCTGGTATAATCCATGCTCCAGGCCCTGTCTATTATCTCGGCGGTAAAGCTCGTGATGGTACGGACCCCGTTTGCGTCCACCAGGGTCTGGGTACCTGTCCACGATGAGCCTTTCAGAAGGTCGATTATCCTTGTGCTTGAAAGTGCAGGAGGCACAACCTTCGGTTCCGAAGAAATCTCGGCATGGCTGAAGAACAGGCCGCCACCGTTATCGTATCCGGCGCAGCATACAGTGTAGCTCTCGCCCGGGTCCACTATCCTGTGGTCAGAAGCGGCGGCGTCATGCGGTGTACCGTCGGCCATCACCTCGAAGATGAAGTCCTGC